>JBEKQB010000024.1:0-7899 GCA_049520155.1 Candidatus Levyibacteriota bacterium | reverse complement strand
TTCCGTCACCGTGCCAACAGTTGAGCGTGGGTTATGGGATGCGGATTTTTGGTCAATGGAGATTGCTGGAGATAATCCTTCGATTAAATCGACATCCGGCTTTTTCATAATCCCCAAAAACTGTCTGGCGTAAGAAGATAAACTTTCGACGTAACGTCTTTGTCCCTCGGCGTAGATGGTGTCAAAAGCCAGCGATGATTTGCCGCTGCCCGAAAGTCCAGTAAAAACAACCAATTTATTCTTGGGAATTTCCAGGTCAATGTTCTTGAGATTATTCTCTCTGGCACCCTTAATAATTAATTTATCCATATTTAGCGAACATTCATTATAGTCCAAGTTTAAAGACATAGCAATCGTTTAATGCCTTGACATTAACAAGTCGGTTGTTTAATATTTATTCTGTCCTAATTTTATGACGGCTCAAGATTATCCGAGATTTTCTCTTGCTTTAAGCTTTGATGACGTTCTGCTTCTCCCGCAGAGGTCAACAATAGTATCAAGAACAGAGATAGACCTCTCAACTCAGATTGCTCCGAATATAAAACTCTTAATTCCCTTAATCAGTATGAGCATGGATACGGTTACGGGCGTTGAGATGGCAATAACGATTGCTAAATTCGGAGGAATAGGTTTTTTGCCCCGTTTCGATCTTCCTCAAATTCAAGCCGATAAGGTAAGAAAAGTAAAAAAAGCAAAACAAAAAGTTGTTGCAGCGATTGGTTTAAGGGATGATTATTTAAAACGAGCAGAAATGTTAATTAACGCTGGTGCAGACGGAATTACTCTTGATATCGCGCACGCACATACAACAACCGCTTTGGATGCAGTATCGAAATTCAAAAATAGATTTCTCAAAATTCCCATGATTGCCGGAACTATCGCAACTTACGAAGGTGCTGTAGATCTTTTTAAAGCAGGTTCGGACACAGTACGGGTTGGGGTGGGGGCAGGAACAATTTGCACAACTAGAATTGTTTCGGGAAGCGGCGTTCCTCAGATAACGGCTATTTTAGAGGCAAATAGAGCAAGGAAACTATTTAAGAATAAGTATGTTTTGGGAGATGGTGGCTCTGCCAACTCAGGAGATATTGTCAAAGGGCTTGCTTGCGGAGCTGACGCATATATGTGTGGTTCACTCTTTGCAGGGACGGATGAAGCGCCGGGGAAAATTATCACGAGAAATGGCATTTTCTATAAAAGATATGATGCATCAACGTCAAGTGCGGCAAAAAGGCTGCAGCTTAAGAAAGACCATAATGGCAGAAAACCACATTTCAACCTACACGTTGAAGGCGTTGAGTCATTGGTGAAATACAAGGGTCCGGTTAAAGACATTCTCGAACAGCTTTGTGCGGGAATTCGTTCCGGACTTTCTTATTCAGGCGCACATGACATTAAAGAATTGCAGAGAAAAGCTCAATTTATAAGAATTACAGCAGCAGGATTAGAAGAGAGTTATCCCCACGATGTAGAAGTTATCTGATAATGCGTAATTTACTTAGGTTTACCATTTGGTGCCATCCTCGTGGGATTTGGGCGGTAATTTGATATAATTCACGAATAATGAACATTTGTATTTTTGGCACCGTTTGCATCGATAAAAATGTTTCTGAAAACGCTTCTTACACTTCCGCTGGGAGCCCTGCTATGTTTATGAATAGAATTTTTAAACAATTTGGTGACTGTAAGGTAAGTATTACCACTTCTTATGGACCGGATTTTATTAAATACCTAAATCGCGTTATTGTCTTCCCTCCACAACCGAATTGCGATAAAACGTTAGTCTATGAAAATGTTTCCAAGGCGGGTTTCCGGGCGCAAAAATCTTACAATCGAGATCGAGCTTTTGCAGTCATGCTGGATAATTCTATTATTGAGGTATTACACCAGGCCGATATTGTCTTTTTTGCGCCTCAGCAACCAATCTATACAAAATCTTATATTGAGTCGGTTGTAGACAATCTTAAAAAAGGCGCTTTGAAAGTTCTTTTGCCCCAGGGTTTTTATCGGAATTTTGATTCGGATAATAATGTTTTAGTCAGAGAATTTTCGGAAGCAAAAGAGATATTACCTTTAATGGATATCGTGATTGTTTCCGAACAGGATTCCCCCGACATGGTTCAGCAAGCCAAAGGATGGTCATCGAGCATGAATGTAATGCCTGTTGTAACGCTTGGCGCAAAAGGTGCGATTGCGTTTAAGAAAGGTGGGAAAATTTTGCTCCCAGCAATCCCGGTTCCTGAAGAAGATATAATCGATTCTGTTGGCTCAGGCGATATTTTTAGCGCCTCGTTTGCTTACAAATACAAACAGACGAATAATCTGGAAGAGGCTGGAAGATTTGCAAACGCAGTAGCGAGACAATGTTTATTCTATAAGTCTGAAGATATTAAAATTGACCTCTCTAAGCTTCAGTGAGCCGGCAGGGATTCGAACCCTGGACCAAGAGCTTAAAAGGCTCCTGCTCTACCGCTGAGCTACCGGCCCCAAACTTAGTTACTAGCCACTAAACAACTAGCTTCTAGATTATATCAACTTTGAGCTTAACTTGACAAGCTCACAACAATCGGTATAGACTGGTCGTAGTTTTAGTAGAAAGGAGGTGAATAAAATGCCTAATATTGGTACAACCCTTACTGCCTCCTTCAATAACGCTTTCTACGGCGTTATGAATTTTGTCCCAAAGCTTGTCGTCGGTTTGGTTGTTTTAGCGATTGGAATCATTATTGCCTCTATTCTTAAACAAATTGTCGTCGGTGGTTTTAAAGCACTTAAAATCGACACCTATCTTAAAAAATACGGAGTGCCGGGAGCCAAAGAAGGATATGTTTGGGCAAATTTACTGGCAGAAATCGTCAGATGGTTTGTAATCATAGTCTTTTTGATTCCGACTGCAGAAGTTTGGGGATTGCCGCAAATTATTACAATTCTAAATGAATTTTTGCTGTATTTACCGAACGTTTTTGTGGCCGCAGTAATCGCAATGATCGGTTTTGTCTTAGCAAAACTGTCGTATGATGTGTTGCTGGCTTCGATGAAAAGTGTTGATAATCAGACAGCGGCAACTGTCGCATCAATAACCCGCTGGGTAATCAGCGTGTTTGTTGTTTTGGTGGCGCTAAACCAGCTCGGAGTGGCTTCAGATTTAATCAGAATCCTTTTTACCGGTTTAGTGGCAATGCTAGCAATTGCTGGCGGAATTGCGTTTGGTTTAGGTGGACAAAAGACTGCGCAAGATGTAGTTGAGGGAATCAGAAAAAAGCTGACGAAAGTCTAGTTTGCTAGAGTTAGCGAATTAAGATATAATCAGAGTCGTGCCGCGTTCGTCTAGTGGCCCAGGACGGGTGGTTTTCAGCCACCAAATCGCGGGTTCGACTCCCGCACGCGGTACTAAGTCCCATAGTTGACTTTAAACTTCTTGTTTGATATTATTCACAATATTATGCAAGAGGGTGGTCCAAGACCATACGATCCTAAAAGACAAGTAATGCCCTGTGGCGTAAGAATAATGATTGATCAATGGCCAGATAGTGCCCCTGCTAGGGTATTTAGAAAAGGAACATATATGTCTGTCGATATGGGATGTGATACTTGCCCTGCAGTAAGAATGAACAAAATAGTTCATGCTGATTCGGGCAGTCATGAAAGCAAAGATAAAAAAAGAGCTCAATTAAAAGGAGAAGCAGGCATTCTATATTTGAGAGGTTGTAGGCAATTATCAGAATTAGAGAGAAAAGATCCTTCTAATCTTCCTCCGGAATTACGTTAAATTTAATTTTGGGTTAGTTTGACGTAAATTGTGCTACTTGACAAACCTTAAATATGCATCTATAATGCTTTTTACCTTCAGATACGAAAGTGTCGAAGAGGCAGGAGACAATCGAAAGAAAGTCACCCCGAAAAGACCCCGCAAGGGGTTTTTTTGCGGCTATTTTTGAGTAAGTTCGAGGATTTTAGCTTTTAGCTCTACTAGGCTTCTGTCATCATAAACAGAAACTAAGAGATTATTTTTGTTTAATTTGTTTATAATTTTAAGAAACCTTTTCATATCTGCCCTAGTTACAAGATCTGATTTTGTTAAAACCAGTAGTTCATTCTTAATTGTTAAATCGGTTTTGTATTCTTTTAATTCTTTTCTGACAGTTTCATAGTCTTTGACAAAATTTGCTGATTGGCAATCTAAACAATGAATCAATACCTTGGTTTTTTCGACGTGTCTTAAAAATTTATCACCGAGTCCCCTGCCCTTCGAAGCTCCTTCAATTAGTCCGGGAATGTCGGCAATAATCAATCCATTCATTACTCCCAAGTTTGGTTCAAGAGTGGTAAACGGATAGTCGCCGATTTTCGGGTGGGCATTAGTTAAGACACTCAATAAAGAACTCTTCCCAGAATTTGGTAAGCCGATTAAACCAACATCGGCAATTAATTTA
This sequence comes from Candidatus Levyibacteriota bacterium, assembly GCA_049520155.1. GTDB lineage: Bacteria > Patescibacteriota > Microgenomatia > Levybacterales > UBA12049 > DATKGX01. Next base: position 3,466 of record JBEKQB010000024.1, on the reverse strand, counting down.
AGCTCCAGGAAAAATCTTTTCTGCTCCCCTTGCTCTCCTTTTTCCGCATAATACGGAGTCTGGTTGGTGGCAGTTTTAAATTCATTATTGCCTCTTCCGCCTTTTCCGCCTTTGGCGAGTAAGATTCTAGTCGTAGTATCTAAAATTTCAAAAGTTTGCTTAGTGCTCAAATCAGAAGCAAAAGTACCAAGCGGAAAGAAAACTACCAGTTCTTTGCCGTTGCGGCCATATAAATTTTGCTTTCCTCCGTTAACACCGTCTTCCCCTCGGACGCTTTTTCTGTATCGGAACTGAGTCAAGGCCATAATGTCATTTATTCCTTGTGCGTAAACATCTCCACCATTTCCGCCATTGCCGCCCTCTGGGCCGCCTTTGGCTGTTTGCGCGTTACGTTTAAAAGTGACGGCACCATTGCCGCCATTGCCGGCTTTAACAGTAATTGTTGCTTCGTCTATTAACATGTTTCTATTTTACCTTTTTTTTGTTAAGATTTCCTTATGCAGCTTCTCAAGACTCAAGGTTGGACAGATTACAAGCTTTTGGATAGCGGTAACGGAGCTCGTTTGGAAAGGTTTGGGAAATATTTAATTTCCAAGCCTGACCCGCAGGCAATTTGGAAACCTTATTTACCGAAATCAGAATGGGATAAAGCTGATGTCAAATATTTAGAAAAAGGTTGGAGTAGTAATAATTTATCCCCGAAGTGGCCACTTATCTATAAAGATGTCAAATTTTATGCCAAACTGACGCCGTTTAAGCACACTGGAGTTTTTCCGGAACAAATTTTGAATTGGGAATATATTGAGGAAAAGATTGCAAAAGCCAATAGAGAAGTTAAGATACTCAATCTATTCGGTTATACCGGTATTGCTAGCTTGGTAGCGGCAGCTAGTGGTGCAAAAGTCACCCACGTTGATGGTTCAAAACCGGCAATTACTTGGGCCAAAGAAAACCAAGCGCTGTCAGAGCTTTTAGATAAGCCAATTCGCTGGCTCTTAGACGATGCAGTTGAATTTACTTCCAGAGAAGGAAGGCGAGGAAATATTTACGATGCGATTGTGATGGACCCGCCGGTATACGGACATGGACCAAACGGAGAAGTTTGGGATTTCAATATAAGTTTCCCTAAGCTTTTAGAAAATTGCCGGAAAATTCTAATTCCAAATCCGGTTTTTGTCATCGTGAACGCTTATGCGATTTCAGCATCGTCTTTAATGCTTAAAAATATGTTGGAAGATTATCTAGGAGCTGCTCAAAATGAAATTGAATATGGGGAATTGGTGTTGGAACAAAAATCTAATGGGAGGCTGCTTTCCACCGGTATTTTTGCCCGCTACTGCTCGATTTAAGCTTACTGTTTGGTGTAAAATAGGAGGACATGAAAATTGTCAAATTGTTAGTATTGTTATTATTACTTGGAGTTTTATGTTCAAAGTTAAACATAGCTCTCGCCACTTATGATCCATTGAGCGTTCCGAATAATAGATTCGGTATTCACATCCTCTTCCCTGACGAAGTTTCCTCCGCCGCCTCACTAGTTAACTCAAGCGGCGGAGATTGGGGATACGTTACAATCCCGATTCAGGCATCAGACAAAAATATTGATAAATGGCAAAAATTTATGGACGACTGTGCCAGAAGTCATTTAATCCCAATTATTCGGCTAGCGACAACGGGAGATTACTTTTCGCAAGGGTCTTGGTCGGAACCATCAGACTACGACTTGCTGGATTTTGCCAATTTCTTAAATTCGTTAAATTGGCCAACCAAAAACCGTTACGTGGTCGTTTTTAACGAACCGAATCGGGGAGATGAATGGGGTGGTACGCCTGATGCTACGCAATACGCACAAATTCTCGATTATGCAGTGCATATTTTTAAGCAGGAAAACCCAAATTTTTTTATAATTTCGGCGGGACTGGATAACGGCGCAGCCAATATTCCGGAGCAATCAATTGACGAATATACATTTATGGGGCAAATGAATTATGCGGTGCCGGGAATTTTTTCCGAAATCGACGGTCTTGCTAGCCATTCTTACCCAAATCCTGGTTTTTCCGCTTCCCCATCGACTTACAGTATCGGAATTGACAGTTTTTATTACCAGAACAATCTGGTTTATGGGTTAACAGGAAAGCAACTGCCTGTGTTTATTACCGAAACTGGTTGGTCTGCGGATAAGGTTTCAGACTTGACTCAAGCCGACTATTACTCTGATGCTTTTGCTAACTATTGGAGCGATCCCGAAATAGTCGCAGTAACACCGTTTATTTTAAGCGCCGACCAAGGACCTTTTGTGCAATTCAGTTTCTTAAAAAATGGTAGCACAACGCCGGTTTATAGCGCTTACAAGGAACTTTCTAAAATTAAAGGAGAGCCACAAATAGATTATGTTCCGACTCCAACTCCGCTGGGGCAAAACACTTTTCTACCAATTGAGAAATTCAATTTAGAATATCCGATTGAGTCGGTCTACAAGGCAGTTAATGCGTCATCGAGAACTTTTTTCAAATGGCTTCTTGGGGCATAGGTTTATGCTATAATTTACACCTGCTTTAGTTTATGAATCAAGACTTAACAGACGAAATCTTTCAAAGCCAAACTTATGGTAAGCAGGATATAGAGCAAATGATTGCTGACATTAAGCGATTTTTGGAGGCAGATCCGAATGCGGAATACAGCCTGGTGATCGGCACGGACTCGCACGAAAAAACAGACAGCAAGAAACCGCTTAATGGTACAAAAGACATTAGTTTAGTGACTGCCATTGTAATTCACCGCAAAGGTTTCGGAGGGCAATACTTTTGGCGTAGGCAAACAGTTAAGAACATTCATTCGCTACGCCAGAAAATCTACACCGAAACGCTAACTTCTTTAAATTTTGCCACTATTTTCGTGCCCCTATTTCGTAGGCAATTAAATGGTAAAGCGCCAAATTATAACTTGGAAATTCACGTTGACGTTGGCGAGCACGGTGAAACCCGGAATATGATTAAAGAGGTAGTCGGAATGGTGACGGGAAATGGCTTTGTCGCCAAAACCAAACCGCACGCTTACGCCGCCTCTTATGTTGCTGATAAGCATACCTAAATGAAATCTCAAATCCGAAATCTCAAATCACAAATTGTCCAAAGAAGGCAAAAATCAAGAGTCAAAACTTCTAAGACTAAGATTCATGCGTCAAAGCTTGGTTGGGAGAAAGCGCTGGATGTCAAACGGGACGTTAACCAAATTTTAAAAGTGATAGACTTACCCTACATTAAGTCCAATAAGATTTTTTGCTACCGCACGCAAGGTTCTAAATCACGGTCATACGCACGAATCTGGTCGTTTCCCAAGATTTTTCAGGATGCCCTCGGACTGGAACCAGCCTATGTCATCGAAGTTTTATCCCGGCGCACTGCAATTGCGATGTTTCGCTAATAATCATTCCCTGCGCGGGCACGAATGCGAGTTCAGGCATCTT
>JBEKQB010000023.1:0-8057 GCA_049520155.1 Candidatus Levyibacteriota bacterium | reverse complement strand
AACGACGCACGAGCGAGCGCGGTTGGATTTAAGTTCGCGGAGCGACTCTGCACAATCTCGTGAATCAAAATATTATACAGAAACGTTGATTTCCCACTTCCCGAAACGCCGGTGATGCAGACGAGCTTACCGAGCGGAACATCAATATTTTGATTCACGAGATTGTGCAGAGTCGCTCCGCGAACTTTAATCCAACCGCGCTCGCTCGTGCGTCGTTCATCAGGCATTCCAATTTCTTTTTCTCCGCGTAAATATGCAAGCGTGAGAGAATTATTTTTTCCGCCAGCCGGCGGATTCTTTTCCGCAGGTTGATGATCCACCTCTTTACTCTCTTGAGTTTGTGATTTCGCCCCTTGTCCGTCCGAAGCCTCGGCGAAGGAGGATTCGTCGTCCATTTCTCCCAAGTCTTCAAAATTATACTCTTCCAGAAGCTCGACCAGTCCGTCCATTCCGCGTTCGGAAAGAATTTTAAGTAAGTTGCGGCCGGTTTTAGTTCCCAACAAGAATACCGCTCCACCGCCAATTAGAAGACCGAGTAAAAATCCGTTGGAGAATTTACTGTCATTCATTTTTTTTATGTTTTTTATCGCCTTGAAAAATTTTGGCAATCGTGGCGCCGGTTTTTAGCCCCATCGCCAGGGTTGACAATGAGGCAATCGGCTTGGAAACGCTTTCAGTAATGGTTTCCGTATAGTCCAAGACTTTATTCACTTTATCAATTGTTTTTCTAAGTTCTCTTAAGATGAAAAAAACTTGAATTCCCAAAATAACCAACAGAACTGTGAGGATGATGATGACTATGAATAAGGCTGTTTGGGCAGGATCTATCATGTTGTACAATAAAATTAGCTTAATTGGAAGTTAATGTCAAGTGCCAGCTTTGACATCTATTCCCACATTCTTTTGAGTTACTCTGGAAAATTTATTCACCACTTTGACTACGATCGTAGTTTCACCGGGAAAAACATTAATCACCTTTTCAAAATTGCCGTTTTGGTCAACCGAAACCGCGTCATTATCAACATAAACCGTGGCGTTGGAGTCGGTTTTGCCGGACACTTTAATCTGCGAGGATGAAACAGTTCCGCTTAAAGGTGACGTTATCTCAAGCGGCGGATTTAAAAAAGCGTCACGGTACTGGAAAAGCAAATAGCTGATGAGAATTAAAAAAACGATTCCCGAAAGTATTACTGCCTGTTTTATTTTGAACTTAGCTAACGGAAATTCTTGCGTTTCTTCAAGTCCCTTAGGTAAAACTTTGTAAGCTTTTTCGGCGTCAAATTCTCTTCGAAACAGCGCCAGGATTTCTTCATCGGGAAGTCCTAAAAAGCGGGCGTAATTCTGTACAAATCCGTGCGCGTATGAAGCCGAAGGCAGTTTTTGGTATTCTCCATCTTCGATATAGGAAAGGAATTCCGTCTTTATTTTCGTCCCCCGAGCCACATCTTCCAAACTTAAACCTTTTCCCAGTCTCGTTTGCTGCAATTTTTCTCCGGATTTTATCATAAATTAGAGGTTACTTAGAGTGTTGCGATAAATTCTTCCGCGTCTCTGATCAAAACGTCTCTGGGCTTACTGCCTTCGGCTCTTCCGACCACCCCAATCGCCTCCAGCTGGTCTAAAATTCTGGCCGCCCGGGAATAACCGATCGAAAGTCTTCTTTGCAAAAGTGACGCCGAGGCTTTATCGTGCTGGCAAATCGTTCTGATCGACTCGGCAAATAGAGGGTCACGGCCGCCCTCACCGGTTGAAGCCATTCCTCTTCTTATCACCAGCGGTTCGGCTAAAACTTCTTTGGTATATTCAACCGGCGGGTTTTCGTTTTTTAAGAAATCAACCAGTCCGCGGACTTCTTTTTCCGAAACAAATGCTCCCTGGATACGGGTCGGTTTGGCCTGCTCCGGCGGGATATACAACATATCTCCCCTTCCTAACAGCTTTTCCGCCCCCGGCATATCGATAATCACACGGGAGTCAATCATCGATGAAACGTTAAAGGCGATACGGCAAGGAATGTTGGCCTTAATTAAACCAGTGATAACATCAACCGAGGGCCTTTGGGTCGAAACCACCAAATGAATGCCGGTCGCCCGCGCCATTTGGGCTAGTCTGGCAACCGCGTATTCAACCTCAACCGGCGCGTAAGCCATCAAATCCGCCAGTTCGTCAACAATAATTACAATATACGGCAGCGTCTGGAAACCGGCCAATTCGTTATAGCCGTCGATATTTCTGACACCGCGTTCGGCAAAAGTTTTGTAGCGTCTGTCCATTTCCCCCAGCGCCCATTTTAAAGACGCCAAAATCTGGTCTACTTCCACAATCACCGGTGTCATCAAATGCGGAATGCCGTTATAGCCGGTGAGCTCAACCCGTTTTGGGTCGACAAGGATGAGTTTTAACTCGTCGGGTGTGGCCCGGAAAAGCAGTGAGGCAATAAATGAATTGATGAGTACCGATTTTCCGGAGCCGGTGGTTCCGGCAATTAGAACATGTGGCATTTTCCCGATATCGGCCATCAAAGGATTTCCCGAAACATCTAAGCCCAGCGATACCGCCAGTTTTGATTTATGCTTACGCATCAAATCCGAAGAAAGCATGGTTCTTAAAGTAACAATTTCCAAACTGCGGTTCGGGATTTCGATGCCGACCAAATTCCGACCGGGAATCGGCGCTTCAATTCTGATTTGGCCGGTCGGCGCTTCGGTATTTAAAGCCAAATCGTTGGCCAAATTGGTAATTTTGGAGACTTTTGTGCCCAGCGGAATTTGCAAAGCGTATTGCGTAACGGCCGGGCCAAGGTTAACCTCAACCACTCTTGCTCCGATCCCGAAACTTTTGAGAGTTTCTTCAATTTTGCCGGCTACTTTTTTTACGTCCCCCCGGTCGGCTTTTTGTGAGGACTCATTGGACAATAGATCTAAAGGCGGCAAATGCCAAATTCCGGCTCTGCCGGGCGTATTCATCACCAGTTTGTCCGAAATTAAAGGCGCCTCACCCTTTTTAAGCGGTGCGGCGGCATTGATTTTGACTTCTTTGGGGCTTGGCACTTCCTTATCCATTCCCTTAATCACCATTTGTTTTTCCAAGCCGGAGGGTTTTTTCTTGAAAAATGACAAAACGCTACCCGGAACAAGTTTTTGCACCATTGTTAGAATTGAACCTAAAATTGCGGCCATCTCATCAATCGAAGTGTCAAAAAAGACCACCAGTCCGACAAAGAATCCAGCCAGATAAACCAAGAATGCCCCAGGTCCGGTGATTATTTCCGACAACAACTGGTAAAGATAAAGTCCCACCGAACCGGCTCTAGAAAGACCCAAAAGCGAAACGAAAAAAATTAAAAATCCAATGGCGATATTGGGTTTGGAGAGGAGAAACCGAAGCCTTAAAAAGAAAAATCCGAAAAAGACCAGAAGAACGGGCAGCAAAAGTCCGACCATCCCAAAATAATTGATTACGTAATCGTTTAGCGAAATAAAAGAGGTGCCTTTGCGGGTATAGGAAAGTGCCAACAGCAGTCCGCCCAGAATAACCAAAAAAGCCACTACCGAATAGACCGTGTTTTTCTTAAGTTTGATTTTGAATTTATGCTTTCGGTAATGTCTTCTCGCCATATAAGACATTATATATGAGTTTAAGCCCCGACTACAAGTTCGCTACCCGATTTTGCCAAAATAAAAGCGCTTCAAGTTGCCCCTCGAAGCGCTCAACTAAAATTGTAGATAAGATTTCTGAGAAAAAGCTTAAACTTCTATCACTATTGGAAGAATTAACGGTCGCTTACGCAGCTTTCTGAAAATGAACCTTTCTGCAATTTCGCTGATGGCCTTGCGCATTAAAAATCTGTCTTTGACGCCTTTTCTTTGTGTCATTTTTTCTCTAATTTCCTTAGCCAGGCTTTTTTGAATATCGTTTATCTCCTGCTGCGAGAGTCCTTTGACAATAATATCCAAGTTGTCAATCTGTCCGCTTGAGGTAATTTCCGAAAGTACCACGACGACCCCTTCTGTAGCTAATTTTTGCCTATCTCGCAGCACAAATCCTTCAACTTCTTCGCCGGAAATCTGGTCAACATAAACATTCTCCAAGTTTAGCTTCTTCCCCAGTCTCGCACCGTTTTGGTTGAACAGGACTTCTTGACCGTCTTCCAAAAGTAAAATATTTTTGTCTTCAAAGCCTTGTTTTCTGGCCAGCTCCCGGTATTGCACCATTTGCCGGTACGTTCCGCCAATCGGCAAAACAATCTTCGGACTGACCAGGTTCATCATCAAAGTCAAGTCCTCGGACGAGGCGTGTCCGGAAACGTGAAACTCATCGGAAAGCGCCGAGTAGATTACTCTGGCGCCAAGCCTGGCAATATCATCGACTAAAGCGTAAACCGAAACTTCGTTGCCGGGAATCGGGTCGGCCGAAAAAATTACTACGTCATTTCCGGTTAAATGGATTTCCTTAAACTGTCCGTCGACAATCCGGGAAAGCGCCGAATTTTCCTGCCCCTGGCTGCCCGCAACCAAAAGAACGACATCCGAGTCTTTATAATTTTTTAACTGTTGCGGAGTAATTTCCATGCCTTTTGGCATCCTGATATAACCTAAATTCTGGGCGATTTCTTTAGCTTTAATCACCGAACGGCCGACAAAACAAACCTTTCTACCAGCCTTCTCCGCCACTTGTAGAACCTGGTTAACTCTGGCGATATTTGATGAGTAGGTTGTGACAATAAATTTACCTTTACACTTTTTTAGTTCTTCCTCAAAAGCGGCCGTCAATTTAAATTCCGACGGGGTATGACCTTTGCGCTCCGCGCCCAGACAGTCCGACAGCATACATAATACTCCTTCTTTGGAAATCTGAGCAATTTTTTTGAAATCGGTTTTCTTGCCGTCAAAAGGCGTTAAATCAATCTTGTAATCACTGCCGTGATAAAAATTTCCGACCGGAGTTTTAATAAAAATATTTGAACTGTCCAAGACCGAATGCGTCACCCGAATGAAATTGAGAGTGAATGAACCAATCCGTACATCTCCCCCGTCAAAATTCACTTTTTGTACCCGGGGCGTTAAACCATAATCCTTAAGTTTGGCATTGGCTAACTCCGCCGTCAGGGGTGTTCCGTAAATCGGGAATTGACCGGGAAGGTCGGGTAAAACATATGGTAAACCGCCAATATGGTCTTCATGTCCGTGTGTTAAAGCCATGCCGACAATTTTTTTGCCCTGCAAATTTTTGAGGGATGATACGTCGGGGATTAAAAGGTCAACCCCGAGCATGGTTTCATCGGCAAAGCCCAAACCGCAATCCACAATTAAGATTTCGTTTTTGTACTCGTAGAGGTACATATTCTTGGTGACGTCACCGACACCCCCAATGGGGATTAAGGATAAATTATTTTCCATACTTTAATAATAACAGATAGTGATAAATAATGATTAATGATTAAGGATTGCTTTCGAATTTTAAAAATTGGGATTTTGATTAGAGGTTAGAAATTAAGTATTAGAAATTCGGTCTAGTATCGTGGTTTTCGGTCTCTACTAAAACCTCCCGGTCTTGAACCCGGTCTAGAACTTGAACCCCTACTTCTCCAATTGCCGGACGAAGAACTGCCTCTTTCTCTCCTAAACTGCATTGCCAGTGGATGCTCGCTTGGCGCTCTTCTTTCAAAAGTTCGCTCGCCCGTCGGCGCTCCCATTGGCCGCGGTTGTTTTGGTTTATCCGCATCTTCGCCAAATAGCATCGACAGGTTTATTCTGCCCTGTTCATCTATCTCCACCACTCTGACTTTTACTTTTTGCCCGATTTGCACTACGTCACTTGGATTATTCACAAATTCCGTCGACATTTTGGAAACGTGCACCATGCCTTCTTTGCCCGGTAAAATTTCGACAAACGCTCCGAAGGGTAAAATTCTTTTTACTTCGCCTTCAAAAATTTCTCCCGGCGCAACTTCCCGAACGAGTCCTGTTACCCACTCGACCGCTTTTTTGACTGCTTCTTCGTCGGTGCCGGAAATGGCGACTGTGCCGTCATCCTCAACATCCACTTGCGCACCGGTGGTCGCAATAATGTTCTTGATCACTTTTCCGCCCGGCCCGATGACTTCGCCGATTTTATCCACCGGAATTTTGACCTGTTCAATCTTTGGCGCGTATTGTGAAATAGAAGCTCGAGGCGTGGGCATGACGGCTTTGATTTTTTCTAAGATTTCAAGCCTCGCGGTTTTAGCTTTTTCCAAAATAGCTTTTATTTGTTCTAGTGTGAGTCCCGGAATTTTTACATCCAACTGGATTGCCGTGACGCCCGAATCGGTGCCGGCCACTTTAAAGTCCATGTCGCCCGAAAAGTCTTCCAAACCGATAATATCGGTTAACAGTTCATATTTTTTGTCATCCGACATCATGCCGATGGAAATTCCGGCGACGGGTTTGGTGATCGGCACTCCCGCATCCATTAAAGCCAGTGTTGATCCACAAGTTGAGGCCATTGAGCTGGAACCGTTTTGTGACAAGACTTCCGAAACAACTCTAATTGTGTAAGGAAAAACTTCTTGTTTGGGAATTACCGCCAACAGTGCTCTTTCAGCGAGTGCTCCATGTCCGATTTCCCGTCTTGACGGAGTGCCAACACGACCGGTTTGTCCGAACGAGTATGGCAGTCCGGAGTAGTGATGAATATAGCGTTTTGTTTCTTCGCCTTCAGCGGATTCAATCAATTGCTCCATTCTTGGACTACCCAAAGTGACAATTGATAAAGCTTGGGTAATCCCTCTTTGGAAAATCGCGCTTCCGTGAGTCCTTGGTAGAATTCCGACTTGAGCGGATACCGGACGGATTTCGTCCATTTTTCGCCCGTCGACTCTTTTGCCGGTTTTTAAAACAGCGGTGCGGATTATTTGGTACATTACTTTTTCCAGCGCTTTAACAACGACTTTTTTATCCAGTTCTGTTTTGGGATTACCAAGTTTATAATCTTCGTATATTTTGCTGACTAGTTCTTCGGTATCGTCTCCGCCCGATTCCTTATCGACTCTGGCTTTAATTAAAGCTTCAACTTCGGTTTTGTAGGATTTTTCAACTAACGCTGCCAATTCGTGTAGCAGCGGGTCTTCGCTAACTTCCAGTTTTTTCTGTCCGACTTGTTTAACCAAGCCCTCAATCAATTCAATTATTTTTTTCGTTTCTACCTGCGCTCTTTCCACCGACTCGACTAAAACATCTTCGCTAACCTGTAAAGCTCCGGCTTCAATCATGACGGTTTTATCTTTTAATTGAGAGGCAACAATATCGAGCCCGGATAATTCCCGCTCTGCGGCCGACGGATTAATTAAAAAGGCGGCTGCCGTCCCATTTTCCTTAACATGTCCGACTCTTACCGCTGCAATTGGACCGTTCCAAGGAATCCGCGAAATTGCCAGTGCGGCCGAAACGGCATTTAAAGCTAAAATGTCCGGTTCGTTTTCGCCGTCAACCGAGAGAACAGTGACGATAATCTGTACTTCGTTTTTAAAATCCTTGGGGAATAATGGGCGAATTGAGCGGTCGATTAATCTTCCGGCCAAAACCGCTTCATCCGAGGGACGGCCTTCTCTTTTGACCCAACGCGAACCTTTGATTTTTCCGCCGGCGTAAAGCCTTTCGACATAATCAACCGATAACGGAAAATAATCCAGTTCTGTTTTGCCGCCTTCGACCACCGTGACCAAAACCACTGTGTCACCAAGTCTGGCTAAGATAGATGCAGTCGCTTGTTCCGCTAATTCACCGGTTTCAAAGGTCAACTTTTTTCCATTAACTTCTAAACTTACCGAGGTTTTTTTCATTAAATAATTCTTTCCTAACTTACTAATCTTTAAGGCCTACTCTTTTCGCAATCCCGGAGGCTCTTAGCTTATCAACTTTTTCTAAAAAGTTGATCAGTCTTCGTCTTTTGGCAATCATCGATAATAATCCACGGCGTGAATGATTGTCATGCATGTGTGCTTTTAAATGTTCCGTTAATCTTTCGATGCGGTGAGTTAAAAGCGCGACTTGCACCTCAGGACTACCCGTATCTCC
>JBEKQB010000022.1:0-8085 GCA_049520155.1 Candidatus Levyibacteriota bacterium | reverse complement strand
CGTTTCCGGTCAAAAAGTAAAAACATTATTTGACCAGCTGTGTCACAAATTTGGTTCGGAGGTCAATGTTTTGCTCAAAGTTTCCAAAGAAGAAATCGCCAGAGAAGCGGGAGCGAGAGTGGCCGAGGGCGTGAATAAAGTGCGAAGAGGAGACATTGCCATCCTGCCTGGATTTGACGGGCAATATGGAATTGTCAAAATTTGGGGAGAGGGAAAACCGGTTACTAAGAAAGAAGAAAAGACCGAGAGTCAATTGGGAATTGACTTTTGACTCTCAGCAAGATAAATTAAGAAGTGGAAGGTCCCGCTGAAAACGGGGCAAAAAGGAGGTGAAATAATAATGGACGCAAAAACAAAAGAACTCTTAAAACCTCTCAAAGAAGTTTACGCAAAAGCGCCTGCTTTGCCAAAAAGCGCCACCGATTTCTTAGTTTCGATCGCTCCTTGGTTAGCATTAATCTTCGGTGTGTTGGCGATTCTAGCTGGCGTGGGAGGACTTGGTGTGTTTACAGCTTTCTCTCCGCTTGCATACATGTATGCAGGGTCTGGACTTTCAATTCTTTTATTAGTCTCGGCGGCTATCGCAATAGTGGAAGGTGTAATTATGGTTCTTGCTTTTATGCCACTTAAAGCCAGAAAAATAAGAGGCTGGAATTTGTTGGTCTGGGGTGAAGGTTTGGCAATATTAAGCTCGATAGTCTCTCTTAGGGTTGGAGATATTGTCTGGGCGATAGTTGGAGCAGCAATTGCTTTCTACATTTTGTTCCAGATAGAGCCTAATTATAAATAGTAAGTTTGGACTAATTTTGCTTAAGGTCCTTACTTTGAGGATATATAATGGTGGTAATGTTTGAGGATAGGGTAGATGCCGCAAGAAGACTTTGCTTGAAGCTTAAAAAATTTAAAGATAGCAAAAATACTATTGTCGTAGGCTTAACACGAGGTGGCGTGGTAACCGCAAAAGTAATCTCCGATGTCCTTGGACTAGAATTAAAAGCTTTGGTTGTCAAAAAAATCGGTGCTCCGGGAAATCCTGAACTGGCAATAGGCGCTTTAGCATCCACGAAAGACGTTTATTGGAACGAAGGCTTATTAAAAGAGCTAAAAATAGCAGACTGGGAAAAGCAGTATTTGGTTTTGCAGAAAGCAAAAGAGATAAGACAGCTTGGAAAAGAGCTTAAGCTAAAGATAACCCCCTTTGAATATAAAGATAAAAATGTTATTATTGTGGACGATGGAGTTGCAACAGGAGCAACGGTTGTAGCAGCGGCGAAATATTTAAAAAGAAACAAAGCGGTCAAAATAACCTTAGCGACGCCGGTGATCTCATCTGATGTCTTAAGAGATATTAGTAAATATTTTGATAGATTGATTTTTTTGCAGTCGGTAGCTGATTTTTACGCCGTTGGAGAATTCTATAGGAGTTTTAAGCAGATTTCAAATGAAGAAGTTGCTAAACTATTAACAACATGAAATTGATTGTCGGCTTAGGTAATCCGGGGCTAAAACACGAAAAAACCAGACACAATTTGGGATTCATGATTGTCGATAGCTTCCTCAAAGCTTATCCAATGGCAGACGTTACTTTTAAAGAAGAAAAAAAATTCCAAAGCGAAATTGCCGAAGTCAACTGGCAACCCAAAAAAGCCCAAGAAGAAAAAGTAGTTTTAGTAAAACCATTAACTTACATGAACGGTTCTGGTTCGGCTGTCTCCTCAATTACCAAGTTTTATAAAATTGACACTAAAGATATTTGGATAATCCATGATGAAATTGATTTACCGCTGGGAGGAATGAAAATAAGATTTGGCGGTGCTTCGGCCGGGCACAAAGGAGTAGAGTCAATCATCAAAAGTTTGGGGACGGATAAATTCTGGCGGTTTCGGATTGGCATCGGCAATGATAATTCAAAAATCAAAAATCAAAAATCAAAATTAAAACCGATTGATAATTATGTTTTGGGAGAATTTTCGGAAAGCGAAAGGGGAAAGGCGCGGGAGATCGTCAAAAAGTCGGTCAAAGCGATTGAGGATGCGTTGGAAAAAGGCTTGGAAAAAGCCATGAACAGGTTTAATACTAAGTAATTTTGCTTAAGTTCCCGCAAAATTCTATATGAAATCGGTGCAACAAATTCTAAAAACATTTAATCCTACGCAAGACAAATACATCTCCCGGGATTTTCAGGCGTTTGGTATTTATCTGGCCGAAGAAATGAACGACTATAAGAATAGGGGGATGTGGATTAAGTTGGCCAAAACTAATCACCGGGCGGTTTTGGAAAAAGTTCTCTCTTTTGTCAAAGATGCAAACGCCGATAACAAAATCGCCCTTTTCCTCTGGAAACTAAAACAACTTAAAGGAGAAATCGCCGTTAAGTCAGCACAGAAATAATATGCAAGCCAGAATTTTTGTCTTAGGTCTTGTGCAAGGGATAGGCTTTCGGTATTTTGTGAAGTCAAATGCGCGGAGGTTAAAGCTTAGTGGTTGGGTTCGTAACACCGATGATGGGCGAGTAGAAGTGCTAGCACAAGGGCCAAGGGAAAAGATCGAAAAATTAATTAAGCTTTGTGAAAAAGGCCCGTTTCTTGCCGAGGTAAAGTCCGTTCAAGTTCAATGGGAGAAAGAAGAAGAGCGGTACATAAGCTTCGAAGCCTTTCGCTAAGCTTTTCTTCTTGAGAAGATAAGACTGGCAAGAAAAGTAACAATCGGGATAGATAGTAAAAGCCCGATGCTGCCGGCGATTATCTTGACAACTTCATCGGAAACAATCTCACTGTTTAGCACTAGCCAGTAGGGGACTTTAGCCGGATTTAGAACAAAAAAGATAAACACTGCAAAAGCAGAGCCGACATAGGCCAGGATTAAAGTATTTACCAAAGAAGCGAGATGTTCTTTACCAACAGAGAAGCCTTTCGTAAAAAGCGCCACAAAATTTAGTTTTGGATCGGCTTTTTTTAACTCTAAAATAGTCATCGATTGAGTAGTAGTGATATCATTTAAAGCGCCTAAGGTGGCAATAATAATCCCGCTTAAGAAAAGCCCTTTTAGGTTTATAAGGCTGGTTGTCCCGACTTGCAGAGCAAAGGCGTCTTCGTTACCGATGCCGCTGATATTGGTAAAATTAACAGCAAGTATTGCCAGACTGGCTGTCAGAAAAATAGAGATAAGAGTAGAGATTAGAGCAATGGATGTTTTCCAGGATATTCCGTGAGCGAGGTAAGTCGTGAGTAAGATGATGATTGTGGCGCCGATGAGGGTAGTAGTTAAAGGGTCATTGCCCTTTAAGATGCTCGGGACAATATAGAGTAGAATTATGCCAAAGCTGACAGTCATTCCCAGAAGTGAGCCAACCCCTTTAAGGCCGGCGATTAAGATAACGGCAAGGCAAAAAATAATTAAGAATATAAAAATATTAGTCAGTCGATAAGTGTCATAAACAGAGTAAGAAACGTTATTGTTTAAAGTTGTAACTTTGTCAACGATTATTTCTTGTCCACTATTGACGAATTGGTCTTTTGTAATTTGCGCTTCCGCCCCATTCTCTACGGTGACAAATTTGCCTTTTTGTGGACCATCTTCGGCCCACACTTTCAAAGTCTGGAAATAACTCTTATAGCCTTGATTATCTCTTTCTCCTTCTCGTATAACGCTCACAACTCGGGCTTTAAAATATTCTTCTTTGGGAGTAGGGAGAATATTTTGCGCAAAGCTTTTCGTTGGAGTCAATAGAAGTAGGAGCAGGGGAATCAACAGCAAAACTTTCTTCATAGATATAGATTATATCAGATTATCAATTTTACCTCTTGACAAATGCGAATAGGTCGCATATACTGTGCAAGTCGATTGCATTTAGCACAATACATCTGACAAACTTATGGTTGCATTTTTTAAACAGCATAATTGTAAAGACGAACTACAGGCGGTTTCTTTAAAAGCTACTCCGGCCAGAATTGCCGTGATGAAATTTTTGGAAGTTACAGAGCGGCCGGTTGATACCCAAACGATAATTAATTATCTAAAAAAAGAAAAGATAGATGCCGATCCGGCAACAATTTTCCGGATGATGAATGATTTTCTGCAAAAGGGAATTACCAAGCAAATCCAATTTCAGGAAGGCAAAGCAAGGTACGAGTTGTCTAATAAGCGACATCATCATCATCTGATTTGTACAAATTGCGGAAAGATTGAAGAAGTTGAAGGAGATTTTCTAAAGCAGATGGAAGAAGAAATTTACAGAGATAAAAAGTTTAGAGTTAAAGATCATGCCTTAGAGTTTTTTGGACTCTGCGCAGATTGCCAGGAGTAATTTATGGATAAGAAATTAATAATATTATTAGGAGCTTTAATTTTAATCGTTGCAGCAGTTTTGCTGTTTAATTTTGGCTCAGTCGAAAAAACCAACAACGGAAAACTGCAAGTGGCTGCTTCTTTCTATCCAATGTATTTTTTTGTATCAAGAATTGGCGGAGATAAAGCCGATGTTATCAGTATTACACCGGCTTCAGCTGAACCGCATGATTACGAACCGACCACGCAGGATTTAGTCAGTATTCAAAACAGCAATATGTTGGTTTTAAATGGTGGAGCGCTGGAGGCTTGGGGGAATAAAATCAAAAGTCAACTGCCAGCAAATGTTCTAGTTGTAACCGCGGGCGAAGGGTTGGCTAATAAACAACTAGACGAAAATGGGCAAATAATTCAAGATCCGCATGTCTGGCTTGACCCGATTTTGGCCAAAAAAGAAGTTACGATGATTGAAAAAGGCTTTGAGAAAATTGACCCCAAAAATGCTTCATATTTTCAGGCAAACGCCAAGAAGCTGGATAGCGAGCTTGACATTCTTAATATTGAATATTCTCACGCCTTTGCAAATTGTGTCCAAAAAGATTTTGTCACTTCCCACGCTGCGTTTGGCTACTTGGGCGCGCAATACGGCATTGCTCAAATTCCAATCTCTGGAGTTTCGCCGGACGAAGAGCCTTCAACCCAAAAGATGGTCGAAATTACCAATCTTGTGAAAGCCAGAAACATCAAAGTGATTTTCTTCGAAAGTTTAGTTAGTCCGAAACTCTCTGACACTATCGCTAACGAAACTGGTGCCAAAGCGATGGTTTTGGACCCGATTGAAGGATTAACTAAGGACGAAATTCAAAACGGCCAAAATTACTTGACAATTATGAGACAAAACCTCAATAATCTACGAATAGCCCTACAATGCCAGAAATAAACCACAAAACCACTATTATCGAGCTCAAAGACGTTTCTTTTGCATATGAAAAAGAAGCTGTTGTTAAAGATGTTTCTTTAGTTGTGCATAAAGGCGATTACTTGGGAATTATCGGACCAAACGGGGGAGGGAAATCAACGCTTTTAAAGCTTATCTTGGGACTTTTAGCTCCAACTAAGGGCGAAGTTTTTCTTTTTGGGGAAAAGATAGAAAAATTCAAAGACTGGCCAAAGTTTGGTTACATTTCCCAAGTGGTCGCCCATACCGATCCGCATTTTCCGATGACAGTCAAAGAAGTTGTCACGATGGGGAGATATCCAAGACTTGGCTTAATGCATTTCTCAACCAAAGAAGATAAAGCTAGGGTTCAAGAAGCTCTAGAACAAGTTGAAATGTGGGAGTTTCGGGACCGCTTGATTGGCGATTTGTCAGGCGGACAAAAGCAACGGGTGTTTATTGCCAGAGCTTTGGCGGGCGAGCCGGAAGTAATTGTTTTAGACGAGCCAACGGCTGGAGTGGACGTTAGAACCCAAAAACAATTCTATGAATTATTGCAAAAATTAAATAAAAAGCTTTCATTAACGTTGGTGCTTGTTTCTCACGAGCTCGATGTTATAGAGCATGAGGCAACCGAAATAGCTTATATCAACGGTAGCTTAATCTATTACGGAGCGGCTGATAAATTTGTGCACAGCGAATATTTCGGAAAATTAACCGAGAAAGGCGAACATCATGTTTGATATTTTCCAGTACGGATTTATTTTGCGGGGGATTGAGATTGGCGTGATTATCGGCGCGATAGCGCCTCTAATCGGCATTTTTTTGGTGCTACGCCGATATTCATTAATCGCCGATACGCTTTCGCATGTCTCTTTGGCAGGAGTAGCAGTAGGGCTTTTATTAAATGTCAATCCGCTTTTAACTGCAATTGGTGTGTCGGTTTTGTCGTCATTTGCAATTGAAAAATTAAGGCTTTCCAAAAGAGTTTATGGCGAATCAGCCTTGTCGATTTTTCTTTCCGGCAGTTTGGCGATTGCCTTAATTATTTTGAGCCTAGCGCACGGCTTTAGCGTTGATCTTTTTAATTATCTTTTTGGTAGCATTTTAACGGTTAAGCAGTCAGACGTCTATATTATTTTGGGGGTAGGAATCTTTGTTCTTGTCGCAATAATTTTACTTTACAAAGAGTTGATATACATAACCTTTGATGAAGAAGCGGCTAAAGTGGGCGGAATTCCGACTAAACTTATCAATAACGTCTTTATTATTCTGGCTGCTCTAACAGTTGCTCTGGCAATTCCAATTGTGGGCATTCTTTTAATTTCGGCACTAATCGTAATTCCTGTCGTTTCGGCTTTACAGTTTAAGAAAAGTTTTTGGAAAACGCTTCTTTTGGCCGAAATATTCTCTCTAACCTCGGTTCTAGCTGGGATAATCGCCTCTTTCTATTTGAATCTTCCGGCCGGCGGAGCAATCGTATTCACAACACTAATTATTTTTGTGCTAACATTATTCTACAAAAAGGTTAAGTAGGAGAAGCTATTTGGCTTTAGTCAACTCCTGGTTGATGGCGGTTTGAAAAGCGCTGTATGGTTGTGCTCCCACCAGAGAAACGCCGTTAATAAAGAAAGTTGGTGTTCCGCTGACTCCGGCTTTTTGTCCGTCAGCCATATCCTGGCTGGCTTTAGCATCATCGGTTTTATTATCTAAGCAGCTTCTAAAAGTATTGCCATCCATTCCTAAAGAGACCGCCGCTTGGGTAAGAGTATCGGTATTGTACATACTGGTATCGGTTTCCGCCGGTTGATTTTTATAAAGATAATCATGGAAATCCCAGAATTTCCCTTGGTCATTGGCGCATTCGGCCGCATCTGCCGCAACTACAGAAGCGGGGCCCAAGAAAGCATATTGTCTAAAGTAAAATTGCACTTTTCCGGTGTCGACATAGTCTTTGATAATTTGTGGTTCGGTGTTAGTAAAGAATTGTTCGCAGAACGGGCACCTGAAATCTGCAAATTCTACAATAGTGACTTTGGCATTCTTATTTCCCTTAACGGGGAAGTGGCCATTGGCAACATTCACTTTAGTCCCGGGTGCCACTTGAGTGGGTTGTCCGGCTGCCTGTTGCGAGGGCGCTGCGGCGACTTGGCTCCCAGCCTGATTTTTTTCCAGGTACTGGACTTTGTCAAACAAGACCCCAATTAAAAAAGCGGCAATCACCAGTAAAATAACAAGAATTTGGCTTGATGATTTTGGCAAAAATTTTCTCCAGTTTATACTCTGAGGGATTTTGATTTTCACTTCAAATGGCGGTTTCTTTGTCGTGGCATTTTTTGGCATAGAAAGATTGTATATTTTTTTAAAAACTTTTGTCAAGCACTAAAATTAGACTTTTCCGGGATTACTAAATAGAAATTTTACAAAGCTAAAGTATTCCGATTCGTCTTCCCAGCTTTTCCGATGGAAAAGAATTTCTTTTTGCTCCTCATGAACGCTCTCTTCTAAATTTCTAAAGAAATTTTTAATCCCGAAAGCATTCTTGCCCAAACTATTTAAAGTATTCATGTCCCACCTCCTTTCAGATTCCTAAAATATATTACCGCAACCTTTTTTTCATTACAGTAATCCTGTTTACAAAAATGAAGTAATCTGCCTAACAGCCGTTGAGAAAATGGGTAGACTATGTTAGTATGGACGGCGTAGTGGATACGGATTTATTAAGAAAGCTCAATCCATTTTTTGCTCGATATAAACCTCTTAATTACAAGAAAGGCCAAGTGATTTTGCGGCCGGAAGATAAAATAGAATACATTTATTTTATTGAGAAAGGTTATGTCAAATTTTATTACATTTCGCCG
>JBEKQB010000021.1:0-8241 GCA_049520155.1 Candidatus Levyibacteriota bacterium | reverse complement strand
ACTTATAGTTTGTCAATAATTAGTCCGGAGAGACGTGGGAGAGATTAATTTCTTTAGTTTTTGCTAAAAGCTCCGGATATTTATCGATTTCCGGAAAAATCTTTTCCGCTTCTCTTTTGGTTTTGTCGATTAAGACAAAATCGGAAAAGCTGGCAACTTTTAAGACTTGTCGACCGTGTTGCGCTGTTCCGTAAATTTGTCCCGGTCCTCTAAGTTTTAAATCCAGTTCGGCCAGCTGGGCACCCGAATAAATCGTTTCTAGCGCTTTTAATCTTTCAATCGTCATTTCATTTTTGCTGGAGGTAAACAACAAGCAGTAAGATTGCTTATCGCTTCTGCCGACTCTCCCCCGCAATTGGTGAAGTTGTGCCAGCCCAAAGCGGTCGGCTTCCTCGATTAACATAATAGTGGCATTTGGAATATCAATGCCGACCTCGACCACTGGTGTAGAAACCAAGATATCTATTTTTTTATCACGGAAAGCCTTTAGAATTATTTCTTTTTCTTTTGCTTTTATTTTTCCGTGTAAAAGGCCAAGTTCCAAATCCGGAAACACCTCATTTTGTAGCCTTTCGAATTCTTTAGTGGCGGCTTTTACAGCTATCATTGTCTCCGACTCTTCGATAAACGGGCAGACAATAAACACCTGGTCTTTATTCCCAACAATCTGTTTTTTAATCCAGTTGTAAGCGCCGCTTCTTTTTTCCGGCGGAACCAACCAGGTTTTAACGAGTTTTCTGCCCTTTGGCATTTCATCAAGCAATGATAAATCCAAATCGCCGTACATGGTTAAGGCGACGGTTCTCGGGATTGGCGTGGCCGTCATTGTCAGAAGATGGGCGTCCTGCCCTTTCTCTCTAATAATCGTCCGTTGCTCTACGCCAAACCGTTGTTGCTCATCAATTATTACCAGTCCCAACTTTTTGAACTCGGCTTTTTTATAAACTAACGCGTGCGTTCCGACTAAAACATCGAAATCGTTAGATGGTTTTTTATCGGATCCGGTTATTAACTCAACTTTTACTTTGCGTGGCGTTAAAAGTTTAGAAATGGTCTGAAAATGCTGTTGTGCCAATATCTCGGTTGGGGCCATAAAAGCTGTTTGGAAGCCATTCAGAAAGGCCACATACATGCTGATTGTTCCGACCACTGTTTTTCCGCTACCCACCTCCCCTTCTAACAGTCGGTTCATCGGTTTTGCGGAAGAAATATCATTTACAATATCATCAACAGCTTTTTTTTGGGCATTGGTTAATTCAAACGGTAACCCTTTAACAAGTTCGTCAACTTTTTCCTTAAAACTTTGCCAGGGCTTTTTAATGATATTTCTTTCCCAAGCTTTTCTTCTCACCAGCGATGCTAATTGTAATTCAAATAATTCATCGAATGCTAATCTCTCGCGGGCTCTTTCGGCCTCGTGTAAACTTTGCGGAAAATGAATTTTTTCAACAGCGTCAGTAAGTTTTATTAAATTATTCTCGCTAATTATTTTTTCTGGCAGAAAATCCCTGAGCTGACTTTTTTCTTCCAGTAATTTATAGATTTGACGTCTGAGCCATTTTGAAGAAATCCCTTTAGTTTCGGGATAGACAGGAACCAGTCTCCCTGTATGGATAGTTTGGTTATTGAAAACAATTTCATAATCGGGAGAAATCATCATTAACTTATGTTTATCGAGGTCAACCTTACCGGAGAGAGAAATCAAATCGCCTTTGCGAATAGCCTTAGTTAAAAAGGGTTGATTAAACCATAAGATGTCAATACTGCCGGTATCGTCCTTAATGGTTGCCCGTTGTAAGGTTTTCCATTTACGGGTGTATTGATTGCTAATTTCTTCAACCGTGCCTTTGACTGTCACGGTTTCACCGGCTTGTACCTGTGCAATTTTAGAAACCAAAGAGTAGTCATCATAGCGGAATGGAACATGAAATAAAAAATCTTGAAGTTTAACTATGCCGAGTTTTTCCAAACGCCCGCGAAACATTTTGTATGTTCTTGAAACTTGGCCAACCGGCGTTTGTAAATCCATAGCTTAGCGAAGACTTAACAGCGGCAAAACGGACGCTGCGATTAAAGCAATAGAAGCAACTGCCACGATGACTTTCCAAATCCACTGGTGTCTTCGAAATATTTCCATAAAATTTATTTTACTACAATTCTGAAAGCTCGTCGTCCTACTTCTAGAATGTGCTCTGTATTTAATTTAAATTCTATAGCACGATTATCAATGTCTTTACCATCCAAGCGAATCCCTTTTTGGTCTATTAATAATTTTGCTTTTGATTTACTTTCTACAAGCTTTTCCTTTAATAAAACGTCGATGATACGTGTAAATCCGGGCCCTGATAAATATCCGGTTATGTCTATAACTGGTAAGTCATCAGGCAATTGCCTATTCTGAACGGTTTTCTCGAAAGCAATTTGGGCTTGGTCTGCAGATTTATCGTCATGTAATTCCTTAACAATCCGGTAGGCCAATTTCTTTTTAATATTAATTGGATTTTCACCTTTTTTCAATTGACTTTCAAGTTTACTTATCTCATCCAGCGAAAAGTTTGTTGCTAAGGTTAGGTATTGAACGATTAAATTATCGTTAATCGCCATCGCTTTGGCATACATATCCTTTGGTGCATCATCGAGCCAAATTGCGTTACCCCAAGTCTTGCTCATCTTTCGGCCGTCTGTTCCTTCCAGAAACGGGTTGGTTAAAACAAAAGACTCCTTATCTCTTAAATTTTTTTGCAAAAGTCGACCCGCCTGCATATTAAAGGTTTGATCTGTGCCGCCTACTTGGACATCGGTATCCATAAAGTAGCTGTCATAGCCTTGCAGTATTGGATAAAGCGCTTCGTGGAAGCCAACGTGTTTCTTGTCTCTTAATCTTTTAGCGATTAGTTCTCTCCCGGCAAAATCTCCAAAGGAGAAATAATGACTAATTCTTATAAATTCCTCAAGACTTATCTTACTTAACCACTCACTGTTATAACGAACATTTACTTTTGAAAAATTCAAAATTTTTTCCGCCTGTTTTTTGTAAGTTTGAAAGTTGGCTTCAATCTGCTCTTTGGTTAAAACCGGTCGTTCGGAATCTTTGTCCGAAGTATCACCGATTAAAGCGGTAAAATCACCAATTAAAAAAGTAACGTTGTGACCTAAGTCCGCAAATTGCTGAAGTTTTCTTAAGGGTACGGCGTGTCCTAGATGAATGTGTGTTGCGGTCGGATCAATGCCTAAGTAAACATTGAGTTTTTTGTCCGATTCCAGCAGTTTTTTTAGCTCGTCTTTGCCGGGAATAATGTTAGCTACTCCCTTGGTCAAAAGTCCGTCGATGTCGTTCATAAATCGAGTATAACATATTTTCAACCGTGCGTAAATTTGTGCTATACTGGAAGATATTATGCTGGATTACAGTCGCAGGCTTCGCCGCAGAAGCAAATATTTTACGCTCAATCTTCCAGGTCTTCCAGGCTTCGGACGAAATTTTAACCGGCGATTAGGGCTGCAAAATACCCCCAGAATTATCATTGTCAGCCGGTTAGTCAAATATGCCTTTTTTGGGCTGATTGCCCTAATTATAGTGATGTTCGGGTTGTTTATTTGGTATGGCCGTGATTTACCGACTCCCGGAAAACTGATTGCCGCTCAAACAAATCAATCAAGCGGGATTTATGACCGCAACGGTGTCCTTCTCTATTCCGTTTATCAAAACCAAAACAGGATGTACGTTAATTTAAAAGATATCCCAAAATATTTGCAGGAGGGTACAATTTCGGTTGAGGACCGCTATTTCTATACAAATCAGGGATTTTCGATTACCGGTTACATCAGAGCGGCTTTAAACATACTCCTCTTACGGGGGATTTCCGGTGGCTCAACGCTCACTCAACAGCTGGTTAAAAACGTGCTGCTTTCTTCCGAACAGACTATTCCCCGGAAGATAAAAGAACTAATGCTTTCAATTCAGGTTGACAGAAAGTACAGCAAAGACCAGATCTTGGAAATGTATTTAAATGATGTCGGTTATGGCGGTTCGGCTGTCGGTGTCCAAGCCGCTTCGCAATTATATTTCGGTGAGGACGTTAAAGATTTGGATTTGGCCCAGAGCGCATTTCTGTCAGGGCTTCCGCAAAGCCCGAGTGTTTATTCTCCGTTTACCGGCGATAAATATTATGTTCAGAGAACACAGGTGGTTTTAGCATCGATGGTTCGCGACGGATATATCACACAAAAACAAGCGGACAGCGCGTTGAAAGAAATCACCGATACCCAATTTTCTCAAAACAGTATCGGAATTAAAGCGCCCCATTTTGTTTTCTATGTTAAGCAGCAATTGATTAACCAATTTGGCCAGCAAGTTGTGGAAAGCGGCGGCCTAAGGGTGAAAACGACGCTCGACTACAATATTGAGGAAAAAGCCGAGCAAATTGTTAAGACGGAAATTGCCGGAGATAAAAGCCTTAATGTCGGAAACGGAGCGGCAATGGTAACAATTCCTAAAACCGGTGAGATTCTGGCGATGGTTGGCTCTGAAGATTATTTTGATACCAAGAACGACGGGAATTTTAATGCCGCTACCGCCTACAGGCAGCCGGGTTCTTCGCTTAAACCAATTACTTATGCGACTGCTTTCTCCAAAGGTTATACGGCGGCGACGCTTTTAATGGACACGCAGACCAATTTTAAAGCGCAGGATAGCGAAAAAGATTATATTCCAGTCAATTACGACGGAAAATACAGAGGTCCGATTCAAGTAAGGTTTGCTTTGGCGAACTCCATAAATGTCCCGGCAGTGAAAATGCTGGCGATGGTCGGGATAAAAAATGTCATGCAGAATGCCTATGACATGGGCATCGATAATTGGCAGCCCACCGATGCTAATATGGCTAACGTCGGCTATTCGTTGGTTTTGGGAGGGAGAGATGTCCGACTGGTGGATGAAATGGAGGCATACGGAGTATTTGCCAACGGCGGAGAAAAAATGCCTTTAGTTTCAATTCTGGAGGTAGATGACGCCAACGGGAATGTTCTATACAAATATAATCCTCCCAGCCCGCAGCGGATTTTTTCTCCGGAAGTCAGCTTTTTAATTTCGCATATTCTTTTAGACAATACTGCCAGGACAATGGAATTCGGTGCTTACTCTCAATTGGCTGTTCCCGGATACCCCAGCGTTTCGGTAAAAACCGGCACCACCAATGACATCCGCGATAACTGGACGGTTGGTTATACCCCTTCTTACGCCGTCGGAGTTTGGGTCGGGAATAATGATAATACGCCGATGAGTAAAGTCGCCTCAGGAATCACCGGTGCGGCGCCGATTTGGAATAAAATCATGAGTTATGTCCTGAAATTAAAAGGGAAAAAAGATGAGCCGCCGCAAAAGCCAGATGATGTAATTGCAATACAAATAGACGCTTTGGGTGGAGGATTACCGCGGAGCGGACAGCCCACCAGAAGCGAATACTTTATTAAAGGGACTGAGCCAACTGGACAATCGGCGATTTATCAGACGTTAAAATTATCCAGACACCAGCAAGGAAAGTTGGCGGATACTTCGGAAATCGCCGCCGGAGATTACGATACGAAAGATTACATTGTGTTTAAAGAAAATGATCCGATTTCAACCGAGGGGAAAAACCGCTGGCAAGACGGAATTGATGCATGGATAAAGCAAACTTATGCGGCCGATCATCCCGAGTATTATCCTCCTACGGATACTTCCGATTATCAGGAAAATCCGAATAATAATAACCCAACGGAAACGCCTACTCCGACGCCAACTGACACTCCAACTCCGACTCCGACGCCTTAAGCTAATTACTTAATTTTTACGGGGAATTTATTTTGAAGAGCTGTGAATAAATTCTTTCTTATTCCTTTTACTTCTTCATTTGTAAGATTTCTTTCTGGGTCTTGATATGTAATACGAAAAGTTTTCGAATCTTGATATAAATCTAAAAGATAAACATTAACGATTTTACTATCAATTGTTCTTATTTCTTTTATTAAACTTTCTGTTGTTATTTCTTGTGGAACAATGACAGTTAAATCTTCAATAATCGGAGGAAACTTGTTTAAGGGCTTATACTCTTTATTTAGAGTTGCATGTTCGACCAATAAGGCAAAATTCAGTTCAAAATCGATTAGGTTTGCGTCCAAAATCTCTATTTCCCCCAGATATTGCTTGTCAATATAAATTGAAGCACCATTACCGGATTTTTCGGGTGGTTTAAAACTTACATTTTTAATTCCTAAGTCAAGGCAAAGCTGTTCGATTAATCCCTTAGCCTCATAAAAAGAAAGTTTATTTTTTTTAATTACACCGGCAAAAGCCATTACTTCCTCCGGTAAATCTTTGACTCTTTTGTTGTAGACATTGGCAATTTCAAATAGCTTGATGGTTTCTCTGTTTTTATTCTCGGAAGCAATTCTTAAAAGACTGGGCACTAAAGTTTTGCGCATGTAGACCAACTCTTCAGTCAAGGGGTTACTGATCTCAACTGCTTCTTCCAAGGGTCCTTCAAATAATCCTTCGGAAACCATTGAGTAAGAATAAATTTCGGTAAAACCCCAATATTTCATGGCGTTTTTCACTCTTTGCTCGAAGTAAAATTGGTCGGCAAACTTGTGGGCAACAACCGTGGTTTGCGGTGGCAAGACGCTGGGTAAATTATGGTAGCCATAAATTCTGGCAATTTCTTCGATGATGTCCTCCTCGATTTCCACGTCGCCAATCCGAAACGATGGGACTTGTACTTTTATTTTGCCGCCCGCGATTTGCGTTTTAAATCCTAAGTTTGAGAGTGACTTTAAAGCAATTTCCGGGTCGATATTAACACCAATAATTCGATTGATTTTTTCAAGCGAAACTTCGATTGTGCGCTCTTTGACTTTGTTGGGGTAGATGTCAATTATGTCCGAAACAATTTTTCCACCGGCAATCTTGGTAAACATTTGAATGCCATAAAGCAGTGCTTCGTAAGCGAGCTTCGCATCTGGATTTTTCTCGTTAATAATTGCCGCTTCGGTTCTTATTCCCAAAAGCATCGACGCTTTCCTAATTTTTGACGGTTGGTTATTGTCGATAAAATATAAAATCCGCTTGGTTTTTTCGGTCACCACGCTATTTTTAAGTCCCATTATCCCCAACAAATCTACGATATCATTGCGGTCGTTAACAGCCACG
This sequence comes from Candidatus Levyibacteriota bacterium, assembly GCA_049520155.1. Taxonomy (GTDB): domain Bacteria; phylum Patescibacteriota; class Microgenomatia; order Levybacterales; family UBA12049; genus DATKGX01. The sequence continues at coordinate 1,055 of JBEKQB010000021.1, read as the reverse complement.
ATTTCACCGCCATTTAAAGAGTAATTTTTATCATCTAAAGTCTGAATTAGTTCACCTTTTCGGGCTTCTCGGATAGTCAAGCTTTGCGTATTTAGTCTGTCAAAATCAAAAACGTGGGTGGGGTGTCCGATAGCTCTCATGACATAATTGGTAACATCAATTAAATTATTTATGTTTCTAATTCCTGAAGCTTCCAGACGTTCTCTAGTCTCTTCGGGTGATTTTCCTACTTTTACTTCCATGACAACTGCGCAAAGTCTGTTTACCAATTTTGAGTCATTGGTTATCTCAATTAAATTTATTTTCGGTGTTTGCGGCTTAATTAATTTTGGCGGAAGAAACTCGGCATCAATACCATTTTGCTTAAGAACAGTAGTGGCTTCCTTGGCCAGTCCGACCACGCTCATTAAATCCGGCCGGTTGGTGGTTATCTCAACATCGTAGACAAAGTCGCCGTCATATTTTTCAATTTTTTCCACGGAAACGCTGGACAACGAAAGCAATTCTCCGATTTTTTGCGGAGGTGCCTTGGTTTTAACAAAGTCCCTTAGCCAACTATCTAAAATTTTAATATTCATTTTAAAATTGTTGCAAGAATTCAAGGGCGCTTGAATACAAGATTCTTAAATCATCGATTTTTAAGCCTTCACGCATCATTAACACTCTTTCGACTCCCCAACCAAAAGCAAAACCGGTATATTTTCGAGGGTCAATACCGCCGGCTTGTAAAACATTTGGATGAACCATACCGGCGCCACCCATTTCCAGCCAACCTGCTTTACAGAGTTTACAGCCTTTGCCCAAACAAACGCCGCAAGTCACGTCGACTTCAAACGACGGTTCAGTAAATTGAAAATGATAAGGTCTAATTCTTGACTGTCTTTTTTCGCCAAACCATGATTTAACGAAATAATCCAACGTTCCCTTTAAATGGGTAATTGAAATATCTCTATCAATTAATAACCCCTCAAATTGGTGGAACATCGGCGCGTGTGATACATCGGATTGTCGACGGTAGCACTTGGCAATGTTCAGCATTCGAATCGGCGTTTTTC
>JBEKQB010000020.1:0-8443 GCA_049520155.1 Candidatus Levyibacteriota bacterium | reverse complement strand
GACCAACGCGTGCAAGCAGTCAGAATGAAACTTAATCCATTAAAAGAGGTAATCGAAGATAAAAGTTTGGTCCTTGTCGATGATTCGATTGTCAGAGGTACAACTGCCCGGGCAATCGTCGCGCTTCTACGCCAAGCCGGCGCAAGAGAGGTACATATGGTAATTACTTCTCCACCGGTAAAATTTCCCGATTTTTATGGCATTGACACTCCCCGGCAAAGCGATTTAATTGCCGCTCAAAGAAGCAGGGATGAAGTTCGTCGCTTTATCGGCGCCGATTCGCTACATTATTTATCCTTTGAAGGAATGGTTCGGGCAACCGGACTGCCGGAAAGTGTCTTCTCCACTGCTTGTTTTACCGGCATCTATCCCATCGATATTGGCAAGAGAAAACAAGAAATTAGTTTCCATCCTCAATAATTTTTGCCACGAACTTTCTTTTCTTTTCTAAAAGTCCTACACTAAGAATATGGCTATCCGACATTATCATCACCATTATCACTTTAGTTATATAACTTCTAAAAAGCGCCATTTTTCTTCAACTTTAATCGTTATCTTAGGTTTGACACTGCTCTTCTTAGTTTTATTTCACTATGTTACTCCCCAGCGCGCCCTGAACCTGAATGAGCTCTCCCCAACCATTATTCTTTTGGCCTCGTTTAACACCCTTTTCCGGCTGTTGGTCGCTTATGTTTTATCTTTAATTTTATCCATTCCAATTGCACTTATAGTTACTCATAATGAGCGTGTGGAGCGGATTCTTCTGCCTATCTCCGATATTCTCCAATCGGTGCCGGTTTTAGCTTTTTTCCCGATTATCGTGTTGGTGTTTATCAAACTGCACGCCACCGAAGGAGCAGTTATATTTATCCTGTTTATGGCCATGCTTTGGAACCTGGTCTTTTCGATGATCGGCGGCTTAAAAACTATCCCCAAGGATATTCTAGACGCGGCAACAATCTTTAAGATTAAAGGCTTGATGAAACTAAGATACATCACCATTCCGGCCATTTTCCCTTTTATTATTACCGGCTCTTTGCTTGCCTGGGCGCAGGGCTGGAGCCTTTTGATTGTCGCCGAGGCGTTGCATAGCTATATTCCTGGCGGGATTGTAAATAATGACCCATTGGGTTTGGGTAGTCTTTTGGTAAATGCTTTTTATCAGGGACAAAATACAGTTTTCTTAGGGGCTTTAATCACCATGATTATTTTGATTACTTTAATTAATTTTTTTGTTTGGCAAAAACTGCTACGCTTGGCGGAAAGGTTTAAATTTGACTAAGATTATTGATTTTAAAAACGTCTCACGAATTTATAAAGCGGCGAAAGTGACTGCCATTTCCGACGTGAATTTCGACGTTAATGAGGGTGAATTCTTTTGCCTGGTTGGTCCTTCGGGCTGCGGAAAATCGACCATATTAAGGCTAATCGGCGCAATTGAAGCGGCAACTTCCGGAACAATCGAAAAGCCAAACGAAGTTTCAATGGTTTTCCAATCCGGCGCGCTACTTCCCTGGATGAGTGTTGAAGAAAATGTTTCGTTTGTTAACAAAGCCCGCAATTTATCGCAATTAAAAATTGATGAACAGACGACCAAATATCTAAAGATGGTGGATTTGGAAGCACTGCGTTTTCGCTACCCGCGGGAGCTTTCCGGCGGACAAAGACAAAGAGTCGGTATTGCCCGGGCTTTAGCGGTTGAGCCAAAAGTTCTATTGTTGGATGAGCCATTTTCGGCCTTGGATCCGGTGACGACCGATGAGTTGCACGAATGCTTGCTAAGAGTCTGGCAGGAAACGGGCAAAACCATCGTGATGGTTTCGCATTCGATTGAAGAAGCAGCTCTACTGTCGGATAGAATTGCAGTGATGAAACAAGGCGGGATTATCGAAATTATCGAAGTGAAGCTAAAACGCCCACGCAATGAGGAAACAAAAGAATTCTTAAAACTGCTGGCAGAAATTAAAGGCCTCCTCGAGAGTTGATTATTAAACCTCGGGTTGATATAATTTCCCCCGTTTTCAGATATGAACGAAAAATTACCAATCTGTAAAAATTGTCCATTTGCAGAAAAATTGCCTGCTCCACTGATGGCGGATGACGGAACGATAATTAAAGACTGGACTTGCCCGCCGGAAGCATTATCGGCTGACATAATTGATAAGATTAATCAGGGAACAATCGAGTCACTGCCGGACAAAAGAAGCGCCATTTCAGGATTAAGAAAGAACATGCATATCAGAAACTGTCCTTCAAGTGAAATGAGGCGGCTGGCCGATGCGCCACATCAAGCTGTTGACCGGCAACGACATGAACATTCAAACATTACTGTTACTCCTTCATCCCTAACAATTGTTGACATCTACAAAAAGGACAATTATCGAGAGCATCACTAAAGCAGAAATAAGGTGGAGAATAATCCCATTGCGGCACCTAACAGTGAGCCGCCGATGACGTCCGATAACCAGTGCTCCCCTAAATAAATTCTGGAAGTAAACATTAATCCAGCAATAATAACAATTAAACAATAAAGCAATCTTTTCTGAGTTGCTGATAACTTTTTTGAGCAATAAATAATAAAAGCAAAAAGGACAGCAATAAAAGCTGTCCTGGCCAAATGTCCCGACGGATAAGAAGACCCCGGTTGGATATACGACGACGGGAAAGTAAACCCTAAATCATATTTAAAAAACAAAAACGGCGGCCCTGGATGAGATACAAAGGCTTTACTAAAAAGCTCAATTAAATGAATTAGGCCAAAAAAGAAAAGAACAAAAATAAACTTCAATTTCTTAATGAATGCCCAGAAAATAAGCAATAATGCTAACACAATTTCGAAGCTTCCGACCAAACTTAGAACAGAAAACGGGGTTGCAAAAAGCATTGGCATTTTGTTTTGCAACCTAACTGTTGTGTCAAAATCAAGCTGCGTAAATAGATTTTTATGCACCAGATACGAAAAGAAAAGAAAGGCTATAAAAATGGCTGCTCCCCACAAGAGGATGGACAGATGGCGGTTTTTCATCACTCTAGATGTAAGTCCTTTAAAAACTGCTTAAATTCACCGTTAATGTCGGGATGCTTTAATCCCAATTCGACAACGGTTTTCATATATTCCAATTTATTACCGGTATCATAATATTTGGCGTCTCTTATCTCAACTGTGTAAACCGGCACGCCTTGCTCTTTCAAGCGGTTAATCGCATCGATCAGCCATACTTCTCCACCCTTCCCTGGTTTCAAACCTCTTAATGCATCAAAAATCTCCGGCGGGAAAATATACCCTCCGTGAGTTGCGAGGTTGGAAGGAGCTTTATCCGGCTCCGGTTTCTCAACAATATAATTAATCTTGTAAATATTGTTCTCAACCGGAGTTATGTCTGCAATACCGTAGCGGTTAAGGTCTTCCTTTTTATCAATTCGTACTCCGGAAACGACAATACCGCCATATTTCTGATGAACCTCCATCATTTGCTTAAGCCTTGGCGGTTTTGCGTAAATGAACTCATCCCCCCACAAAACTGCAAACGGTTCGTCTTCAATTGCCGGTTCCGCTGTTAGAACCGGAGTGGCGTTACCGTACGGACCCTTTTGCCTAATATAAATAAAATTGGCCATATCACCGATTCTGGTAATTTCTTTGGCAATTTCTTGCTTTCCACTTTCTTCAAGATTTTTGATTAATTCCGAATTTGGTAAATCAAAATGGTCTTCAATTGCCCGCTTTGCCGAACCGGTAATAATAATCACATCTTCTATGCCGGAATCGACTGCTTCTTCAACTACATATTGGATAACCGGCTTATCGACAATCGGCAGCATCTCTTTAGGCATGGCTTTGGTCTGGGGCAAAAAGCGGGTGCCAAAACCGGCGGCAGGAATGACAACTTTACGGATTTTTTTCATGAGTCCTTCTGATTGTAATGCTTTCCGAGATTTCCTGTCAACTTCTTCTTTACATGCTAACAAATATCTGTTAAAATGTTGACAAATCCCAAAAACTTTATGTTAGGTTAGGGATTTTAATTTATGGCAACTACACCGGTGGTCTTCTTAAAAGAGGTTCGAGATGAGCTTCAAAAAGTGGTCTGGCCTACCCGGGATGAAATAATTAGGCTAACAGGCGTAGTTATTTTGGTTAGCTTGGGAGTTGGACTATTTTTAGGCGTAATCGACTTTATACTGACAAAATTAATCGGGCTGTTAATTACTAGATAAATTATGGACGACAAACAAAAAGTTCAAGAGAAAGTTAAGAAAGTGAAGAATCCGCCAGCTGACGGAGAAGAAGCCGCGCAGACGGAAGAAACACCGGTTGTTGAACAACCAGCTGAAGAAAAGCTTGAAGCCCCGGAAAAGGTTGAAGAAATTGAGGCTCCCAACGAGCCAGAGATTGAAGCTAAGGAAGAAGAGGGACAAAAGGCCGAAAATGAACCGAAAACAACGCCTGAGGAGGCTGAGCCCGCCAAACCACATTCCCCTGCCGACGCTGCCAAATGGTATATTGTGCACACTTATTCCGGCCACGAAAATAAAGTTAGCAAATCCTTAAAGCAAAGAATTGAGTCGATGGGTTTTGAAAACCGCATCTTCGACATTATTGTCCCGGTCAGGGATACCGTGAAGGTTTCCCAGGGTGAAAAAGAAACCATTAAAGAAAAAATATTCCCCGGTTACGTCTTGGTTAAAATGATTTTGGACGACGAGTCATGGCTATTGGTTCGAACCACCCAGGGCGTTACCGCTTTTATCGGCGCCGGCAATAAACCGACCCCGATTTCCGACAAAGAAGTCGCCGCGATTCAAAAGTTTATGGCTACCGAAGAACCGTTATATAAAACCTCCTTCGTTACCGGCGAAGCGGTTAAGATTACCGATGGACCATTTACCGATTTTCTTGGTACAATTGACAACATCGACGAAGCCAAAGGCAAACTCAAGGTTTTGGTCTCCATTTTTGGCAGAGAAACTCCGGTCGAGCTCGATTTTTTACAGGTCTCTAAACTTTGACGACATGGCTAAAAAAATAAAGACAATCATTAAAATTAATATTCCCGCGGGAGCGGCCACGCCTGCCCCGCCGGTTGGAACGGCACTTGGTCCGCATGGACTGCCGATTATGGAGTTTGTGAAAGCCTTTAACGACCGAACTGCCGACCAAAAAGGGACAATTGTTCCGGCTGTAATTACGGTTTACGAAGACCGTACTTTTTCGTTTATTGTTAAAAAGTCACCGATTGCGGAAATGATCAAAAAAATTATGAATTTAGAAAAAGGTTCGGGTAAACCGGGTAATGAATCTGCGGGAACGCTGACAAAGGCACAAGCCGAGCAAATCGCCAAAGACAAACTGGAAGATTTAAATACCGATGAGGTTAGTCAGGCGGTAAAAATTGTGGAAGGAGTTGCCCGTTCAATGGGCATAAAGGTGGCGTAATATGGGGAAAATTAGAGTCAAAGCCTTCGGAGACGAAGAGCAGGAACAAAAACAAAAAGACGAAGAGAAGAAGAGAAAACAAGCCAAAAAAACTGCGAAAGCTCCCGGCATGAAAGGCGGCGAAAGAGTGGTCGCGGTGGGCCCCAGCGAAGAAGAATTGGCCGCGTTGGAAGTAAAAGCCCAAGAGTCAGTTGAAGAACCAAAATCGGAAGTTAAACATAAAAAAGAGAGAGAACAAAAAGCTTTTCACTCACAAAAATATCAAACCCTCTCCGACCAGTTTGACAGAACTAAGACCTATTCCATTAAAGAGGCTTTGGAGCTTTTGGAAAAATTGCAGCGAAAATCGTTTGACGAAACGGTTGAACTGCACTTAAACACTGTTTCCACCGGCGTTTCCGGACAAATTACTCTCCCCCACGGCACCGGCAAAACCACCAGGGTGGCGATTGCCGACGATAAGTTAATTGCCGACGTGGAAAGAGGTGTCATTAATTTCGATGTTTTGGTTGCCGAGCCGGCGATGATGGCAAAACTAGCCAAAGTGGCTAAAATTTTGGGACCGAAAGGTTTAATGCCAAATCCGAAAAACGGCACCATTACCCCAAAGCCGGAGGAAGTGGCTAAAAAGTACTCCGGCGGACAAATTAATTTTAAAACCGAAACCAAAGCACCAATAATCCACTTAACCGTCGGGAAAATGTCGTTTGGACCGGAGAAACTAACCGAGAACATCGAAGCCTTAATTGCCGCTATTAAAAAGGTCAACATCGTCAACGCCACCCTGAAATCCACGATGTCTCCCGGCCTCAAAATCAGCATCTGATTTCGGCCTATTGACAACCATCTAAACCCGCAGTAGAATCTCGGCAATATGTCAGTTGTCCTAGAAAGAATCCTACCAAGACGGTCACCGGATGGCGGATCTACTAATCTACCTTTACGGTCAGGCTACGAACCAACTCTTCATAGAGGTCCTCGCCAATTACCGGGCGTAGGATTTGTTGAGGATACATCAGCGCTAGATGAAGATACGTCTGTATTAGACACTAAAGAAAGTATTGAGAGAAAGTCTTTAGCCTTTAACGCTGTTCGAAAAGGACGGGCGGCCGAACTAGTCGGAACCGTAGTTGGACCACAAGGAGAGCTATTGGACTATACCGGACTTGAAGGGTATCATGCCGGACTATCGCCTCAAGAGATAGTTGATGAAGAAATTAAGCTCGGAGAATACATTATAAGAGCCTTTCATATTTTCGCTAGACACGAAGCATCCCATGGAGTAAGCCCTGTAACATTTGAGCAATTAAAAACAGCACTTTTTAAAAGAGAGTATCCACCGTCACATGTAGGTAGAAATAAAGTTTTAATTGAGATCGATTCTATATTTAAGGATGTTCTCTCCCGGGCTGGGGCAACTGCTTTTAGGCACCTTCGAGAATATGCCTCCTTCAAAAGAAGAACCTATACCAGTATTGCCAATGGCTATATCGATAACTCGGACATTGTTCCTAATCCAGCCAGAATTTCTATAGATGACAAGCAAAAATTAGAAGCATATCTCTTTGCCACTAAAATTGGATATTTTGGACGAAAATACGTCAGAGATGAAATCGAAGCAGCCAAAGCAGCCAAAGCAGCCGCCGCGTAAAATCTAATTTGACTTTCTAAAGAACCTGTAGTATTATTTACACATGAATAGATCTAAAGAAGCCCATCAATCGGGGTTAATCGAAAAACTGGGAAGAGAGAATGTCAAAGGCTATTTCTTGCTTGTTGCCGGCGTTTTTGCAGGAATAGGAGGCCTCGACTTTGCTGCCAACGTCGTATTGCCCGCTCTGCACATTATGCAGCTAAATAGCATGGACGGCGCAGCCGCGGCCGGAGTAATCGCAGCTGGAGTTGGAGCCACCTCGATAAAAATCTAGAAACAGATTTGATATTTAAATCAATATAGGATATAATTCTTTTCTTATGACAGCTGAACAAAGACCAAATGAAATCATAACCGCAGCACAAGAACTTTATGCCGCAGGCACTGCAGTCGCAAGCTTTCTTCTTGCTCAATGTGTAGTTATCGATTATGGCCGGGGAGATATTCCTAATACTGTATTCGAAGCAGCCGGAACTATTCTAGGAGTAGCGTTAACTGTTATCGTTGGCAAAGAGGCCGTCAAAAACCTTAGAAAATTGAACCAATCCTCAAACTGACCTTTGACTAAGATTTATGAAGTTTTATTAACGAAACCGACAACTCCTCACTTTTTAATCTTTGTGATAGAATACGCTTCTGCCTAAATCTATGCACGAAAGGCACCGACGCACAAACAGGGAAACCTTTGACCTAGCCCTTAAGATTGATGGACAACTTATGGGCGGGGTAATTGGAAGAGCAGCTTGGGAGTTTACCCGCAGAGAAATTGTTCATCCGGAAATAGAAGGCGCAGAAAACTTTGCAATTGCCAAAACCCATTTGAAAGCAGGTGGATCAATACTCCTGTACCTTAAGGATCCAACCAAAAAAATTACTGTTCCTCTGGCTGCGAGTGCCGTCGAAACCGAACTTGCCCCACTTGACCGCTTAGGATTATTTGTTTCACGAAGACAAGTTGACTGGCGCCAGGGAAATCACCTTCCCAATATTGCCCAACATCTACTTCTTGAGACTTTCTGGGGACAATATCCAGGAGTAACCATGATCCGCGTTGTTCAAGAAAAAGACAGAGGAAAATATCCGGATTGGGCAAAATATAACCCTGAAGCTTATGCAAGAGCGAAAGCTTTTCTAAAAACCCCCGGAAATATATTTGTTGTTACTCCTGAAGGCGAAAGACATCCGGAGGGATTTGGTGAGGCGCAAATAGGATTTGCTGCCCTTCTTCGGTCAACCAGAGATATTGCGCTGGCAATGCCAATCGCCATTCCCGAAGGAACGTCCAGAGTTATTGCGGGAACTCCATTTTCCTATAAACAAGCTGTTGAAGACCATAAATTAAATCCTGGCAT
>JBEKQB010000019.1:0-8565 GCA_049520155.1 Candidatus Levyibacteriota bacterium | reverse complement strand
AATTACAGATATCCGGATCTTTGTCGGCGGCGCAGGTGCAGGTCGGGTCGGAAGCACCATAGTCCTCACATCTGCCGCAGGTCGGATTTAAGACGCAATTGTCGATCCAGTTACTGTCAAGATCCGGCAGGGCGCAATAGTGGGGATTCATATTCTGACACCCGCCGCAGGCGTCTTTAGCAGTTCGTGCTTCAGCTGAGCAAGTACCGTTACTTCCACACTCGGGGTTCCATTGGCAGCCGCTTGTCGAGCACTGACTCTGTTGGAGGCCGGCGCACTCACACGCCGGGCCGGGCGCAGGACCATTCTTATCCCCGCATTTACCGCAGATGCCGTAATAACTGCACCCGGCATTGAGACAGGCTGTTCCTCCAATGATGCCAGTACAGGCTATTTTGCCGAGCGGGTTGCTGACCAGATTCAGCCACCAGGGTCTGGCTGCGTTTTCCGTCAACACCCTGTCCTTGTTTACGGTCAGGGTCACGAGGTATGAGACGTTGAATATCCCGAATATCTTATCCCGCACCTCACCTTTGACGGTAGTAATTTTGGCAGCAAGGTCTGTCGTGGTTTCTGAGCCGGTCAGGGTTATCCCGGTGTTTTTTATGACTTGTTTGGCCTGATTGCTCCAGGCCAAGTCGGCAGAGACACTTCCCTGCTGCATAACTACACTTGAAAAGAATTTTGACGGATTGAAGGTCGACCTGGTGTAATCCCCGTTCATCGGCGGCTGATTGATTTGAGCCGGGGGAGAGGCGATCCCGCTTGCGGGTGTGGGCGATACAAGCAATATCATCCGTATTACCGACGGCGAGGGCTGAATCCTGAGCATCGGTTTCGGCGTCGGTGTTGCCGACGGCAATATAAGGAGACGAATCGGTGTCGGAGTTGGAGTGGATTGGATGATATATTTTTGCTGATTCGATATTTCAGGATTTACTTTAAGCAGCATTGCCAGACCGGACAAAAGCGGGTTTGGAGAAGTCTGGGCTCCGAGTACGGATTTGCCGTAGTTGCCCGGATAAACCTTGCTTGCTATAAAGCAGATAAGAATAAAAAAAACTATCCCCAGCGCATATACAAATAAGCGGATAAATAACGATTTTCTATTAAACTTATGAATTGGCGGTTGGACAATCGGAGTGTCCATATAATATCTACATTAAGTAAATCACAATCGCATCTCAATAGCAAAACATCAGGAAATAATTAGAGGATTACGCGTTTAAATCTCAAAATAGGTTCTAACGTCGTCCATTAGGAGAGAGCTGCGTAGCCTCAAATAAAAACAACTCTTAATTAGCTCTTAATATCTTTATGTGTCGTTGTTAGATAAGCAACAAAAATGATAATTAATACTGCTAAAACAAGAGAGACTATTTCATCACCTAAACCTAAACCCCCAAGAATTGGTTTTCCAAACCAGTCTGCAAAAGAAGCTCCAAAAGGACGAGTTAAAACATAAGCAAACCAGAATGAAAAGACTTCTTTCCAACCCAGTTTCCAATAACCAAAACCTGGGACTAGGAATAATATCGCAAACATTATTCCGGAAAGTAAATATCCTAAACCGAGTGTTGCCGCCGTCATGTCACCCGCTGCTGTTCCTAAAGCAAAAGTGGCCATAACCGTTGCCCAGTAAAATAACTCACGACGTGTTGTATTAATGCTATGGATAGAAAGAGTTCTCTCAAACCTATACCAGACTATAAATATAGCCGCAAGAGAGATGGAAAAAAATGCTGTTGACACTATGTATGGAATGCCAAGTCCAACATGCAAAACGTCTGCTGCCATTGTTCCAAACACAGCAACCATAACGACAGCTAGCCAGTAAACCCAAGCAATATAGCGACGCACTAAAAATTGAAGTGAAAGTGCAACAACTAAACCGATTGCTCCTATAATTACAGCAATGTATGGATTTATATGGAATACTAAGTAATCCGAGGTTGATTCACCTAATGCTGTAGATAGTAATTTAATAATCCAAAAGTAAATTGTAAGTTCCGGGACTTTCCTTGCTATGTATTTAGCATTAAGTTTAAACACAGTTACTAGTTTAGAGGAATCGTATTAAAAATCCAATAGGTTCTAACGTCGTCCATCCCGCTAGGTTCAACTTCAAGCAAGCCATGCATATAAGTGCCCCAGTAAAGCAATTACTAAAAAAATGATGCCCCAACGAACTGGATGAATACCCGCCAACGGATAGGTAATAAGAACGCCTATTCCTATACCCCCGATAAGGTGAACAAATGCAGTATAGATGATATGCTTTCTAAAGTAAGCGGTGGCTTTCCCCATAGTGTTAACACCTCCTCTCTTACTTAAGAGTAGTCCTGATCCTATCAAGTAGTCAAGCAACAGGTTCTAACGTCGTCTATCCAGGGAAGCCAAGACGTACACCGCTAGTTTTATAAATTCCTTGTTGACAAGATAATTTTCTTTGTGTTAAGCTTATCCCCCAGAGGATAAAAATGATTTTCTGGGATTTTTTTAAGATAAAGCCAGACTATGGCAACAAAAAGAGCTTCCGCTCTTTTTTTTTGAGCAAAAATGAAAAAAATTAATTTAATCATAGAGAATAAAAAAATGTCGCTGGATTTTAATGAACATTTTGGGAATCTAGTCAGAATCAATGAAAGCCTTAATTTTGGGGCTTCCCAAAATTATCAAAAGCGAGGCATGGTATACGTTGATGTTCCTGAAATTGTCGGAATTACCGGGGCCTGCGAAAATGTAGACACGCTTTTTAAAATTGGTAACCATTCAGACCTCCCTCTATTCTTTACTCAAACAGGACAGCTTTCTTTAGAGCAAGCGCTTCAATCTTTTTCAGGGGTATGGACAGTGATACATTCGGGAAGAGATGAAGAAAAGGAGGACGAGAGGCATCTTCGACAATTCAGACTTACCGAAGAGGAGTTTGATTCTTCCACGATTGGCATGACAAGGGAAAATTATAATGAGGACAAGATGTATGAAGCATTATTAATAAATATTCAAAAAACAATCCAGTCAATGATAAAAGGTGTATTGGAAAATAATGAAAAGACGCTGAAAACAGTTTATAAACGGGACCTAGAAAAGCTTTATTTTGCTCTTGAAAATGATTTCCTTAAGATTACTTATGAGGATTGTGTAAAGCTACTCAGTAAAAATGGATTTCCAAATATTTCATTCGGAGATGATTTAAAGTCTAAACACGAAGCAAAAGTAGTTAAGCTATTAAATAAAAATAATACGGAATTACCTGTGTTTATTATGAAATATCCTAAAGAAATTAAGTTTTTCAATATGAAGGTTTCAGCCTCTGACCCAAGAGTTTGTTTATCTGCCGATTTAATTTTCCCTTACGCTGGCGAGGGTACGGGTGCCTCGGTAAGAGAGCACGATTTTGAGAAACTGCGTGACAGACTGATGACGTCAACTATGTATAACTTACATTTAAAGCGTGGAGGGAAATATGAAGACTTTAAATGGTATTTAGATATTATGGAAAAAGAAGCCACCGATCCTCACGCTGGTTATGGAATCGGAAATGACAGGGTTTTGCAATATATATTTGGAGAACAGGATATAAGAAACACTTCTTTATTTTCCCTTTTTAATTCCCAAACGGGAGATTGGGCTAAAGAAAGATACGGGCAAGCGGGAGTTTTAACATCAAATAAAAAACGTCTCTTACTATCAGTCGGTAAACAGAAAAATAAGCAAATGCTCCTGCCTTACATAAAGCATGCCGTAAATGAAAACGTTATCTTTTACGCAACCCAAAAAACCCATCAATTTCTTAAACAACATGGCATTACAACTTTGTTGGTGCACAAAATTTCAGAAATAGGAAGTGCGCCGAATATCTCCGACCTTTTGGAACAGCGTGTTTTCGATACCATAATTAACATTCCGACAAACGAAGAATTTACAGAAAGTAAAGAGTTTACGGACGGAAAATTAATCAGAAAAGGTGCAATCGCTATGGGCACATCTTTGATTACGAATGTGGAAGTTGCAGCAATGGTCTTGGGGAATTTAAGAAAGTAGATTATTTCTTTGTAATTATCTTAAAAACTGCCCATATGTAATATATGCACAAAGAGATTATCAGCCCCTTGCTTGATAGATTAGATTCAGAGACATGGCAGGTAAGAGCAAAAGAAGCGATTCATCTTGTAGAAGTAACCCCATTTATGCTAAAGCTCCTAGAACAATTTGCTTATCACAGGCGAAGATTTACAGATAAGAGGTTAAACGTTATGCTAGGCGGCATTGAACTTGATAATCCTGTAATGGTAGGCGCTGGGTGGGATAAAGCAGGTCGGGCAGTAAGGGGATTATATCAATTAGGTTTCTCGGGCGTAGAGGTTGGTTCAGTTTTACAGTATCCTCAACTAGGTAATGCTAATAAACCTCGCCAATTTATACTAGGTCCTGGTGTGGCATTAAATAGGTTGGGATTCAATAGTCCTGGTATGGAAGCGGTTGCAGATAACCTACGAAGATATAAAGATAGTGGTATTCCAATTGGTATTAATCTTGGTAAAAACAAAGATGTCGAGTCGAAAGATGCGCCAGAAGCATACGCAGTAGTCGCCGGGAGACTTTATAATGAAGCGGCATATTTTGTAATTAATGTGTCATCTCCGAATACTCCCGGACTGAGAGCCTTACAAGGCAAAGCGGCCCTAACTGACATCGTGCAAGCAGTAAATCAAGCTATGGATGGGGTGGGCGGAAGAAAACCTTTATTTGTCAAAATTGACCCAGATATAGCAAATGAAGCGGTAAATGATGTTATTGAAGTAGTCGCAGATAATGGTTTAACTGGAATCATCGCAACCAATACAACTATAAGAGGAGATTTAAAAGCACAATATGGTGAACGATGGGGATCTGAGGCAGGGGGTTTAAGTGGTGACAACGAGGAATTTAGGAGAATGGCAACTGAGAAAATATCTCATATCTACCGAGAGACAGGTGGAAAAATGGAGATAATCGGTGTTGGAGGAGTAAAAGATGCTCAAACAGCATTGGAAAAGATTAGAGCCGGTGCAAGAGTAGTTCAGGTAGTGACTGCTATCAGAGGCGAAGGTACAACCTTGCCTGGAAGAATAAATAGAGGATTAGTTGAATATTTAGAAAGAGAAGGGATTAGAGACATAAATGACGTTGTTGGCTCAGACCACCCAAATAAAGTCGTATAAACTAGGACAGGTTCTAACGTCGTCTATCCCCCAAAGCTGCGTAGCCTCAAATATATAGTGTAGAGCATGGTGGGGTAAATGCTATAATTCCTTAATGACAACAATTGACGACTATCTTAAAAAAATAGAGCCCACAAAAAGAGAACAACTTGAGAGGATTAAGGGAATTGCAAAACAGGTAGTCCCAGATGCCCAAGAGGTAATTTCCTACGGCATGCCAACTTTAAAATACAAAGGTAAATCCTTCTTGGGATTTAATGCACATACGAATCATATTGGTATTTATCCATACGGCGGAGAAGAAATAGAAGTTTTTAAAGATAAACTTTCTGAATATAAATATGGATTTTCTTCGGGGGCGATTCGTGTGCCATATGATAAACCTTTTCCCGAAAACCTACTCAAAGAAATTATTAAGCATCGTATTAAGAGAATTACCACTTAAAAAGCGATAAACCAGGTTCTAACGTCATCCCCATTCGATTCTACTCAGAGCCATGGCATCAGGGGGAGAAAATTAGCCTCAAAATCACTTCTGGTATAATTGGCTTATGGATGAACAACGCCATACTCTCCGCTGTGCGGCTTATGCTCTTATAATAAAAGCTAATAAAATCCTGCTTTTGCTGAGACGAAATACTGGTTGGATGGATGGCTATTATGGTTTACCGGCGGGACATCTTGAGAAAGGAGAATCAATAACTGGCGCACTAGTACGAGAAGTTCATGAAGAAGTTGGTATCAAAATTAAACCAGAAAACTTAAAATTTGTTCATGTTATGCATAGACATGAAATGGGAAATTTTGAGTATATAGATTTTTTCTTTCTTCTAATGAAGTGGCAGGGAGACCCAATTAACAATGAGCCAGAAAAGGCTGCTAATATTAAATGGTTTGATTTAGAATTATTACCAAAAAACATTGTTCCTAATGTAAAAGCTGGGATTGATAATTATAAGAATAGGAAAGTATTTTCAGATTTTAGTTAGTTTAGAAACCAGGTTCTAACGTCGTCTCCTTCAGCAAGTTCAGGATTATAATATTTCGTGGAGCTCAATCTTATAGTTGACAAGCGCATGCTTTCTGATATAATCCTCCCTAATATGGCAAGCGTTGAAGGACCACAAATCTTCCGGTCTACTGAAAGTCCAGATAGTTTCCCCTCTTATTTACCACGTGACCCAGACGGGCTAATCTGGATTGACAACCGCTTTGTTGTTGAAGGGGCTCGTCGTGGACCATATGAAATCGTCATGGATTTTGGAACTTCACGAGCACCACGAAGAGACCTCGTTCCTGAAGCGCAAAGATTAAGAGAGGATATTGATGGTCTGACTGTTCTAGCTTTTCAAGAGCCAACGATTCAGCAGGCGATGGATACGCTGTCTGTCTTAGCTAATGATCCAAACAAAAGTTCCGACGAACCCACTAGCAGACAAGAATATCGAGATAAGCTAGCACTCGTCTATCAAGCTATGGCACGGAAGGTAATAGATTGGGGCGGTAGAGATGCGTTAATTTTGGCTCCAAAGAAAGGCGGTATTTTCGTTCAAGATGTCTTTGAAGATGCCGGCCTACCGAAAGAGATTTTCTTTGATTACCGGATGAGTAGAGTTCAGAGAAGAGATGGAGGATTAATGCTCGGGGTTACGTTTGGTAAGGATAATCCGGAAATCTCAAAGTTTAGAAAATTTGTAATTGCGGATGATTGCATGGCTTCTGAAATTAGTATATTTGGAAGTTTGGAGTTAATAAAGGGAAAATTAGAAGAGGCGAAGATTCCGTTGTCGGAGGTAGAAATTTTAATTACGACTAGCGCAGCCACTCAGCGCGGGTTGGAATCGCTTCTTTCGCAAGAAACGGGGGATTATTTTGGCTTTAGTAGCGTGAGAACAGTTGTGGGAACGCTTGTCTATGAAATGGATGACCATTTTTATTTGCGGCACCCGGATGGTAGATTTGTTGTAGCCGATATGGGCGATTGGACACAGCCGGTTCCCGCATAAAGCAAGAGTGAGTCGGATAAATCTCCTGAAGATCTTTAAAATAAGCTAAAACAGGTTCTAACATCGTCTATCAGGAGGGCCATATAGCCTCAAGTGGCTAGCGTTTGACTACTGACTGGGTTTTGTCATTCCAACACTCGGGGATCATATCGATGGGAAAATTTGGATAAGCGATTAGGCTTGAACATTGGATGCTACCGTTGCCATCCCAAACCAACTTCCAAGCTCCATTAACTTTGGTGGCAAACCATATTCCTCGCCCGCTCTGGGCTGATGCATCACCAGAAGCATAATCTCCTTCAATTTTTGAAACAGTAATGTTTAGCGCATTGGCATCGCTTCTATGTTCGGCAACCAAAGCGTTTTTAATAACAACTTTAAGTGCGGATGTTTCATCAATGGTTGGTGTTAAAATTTCAGCCGGAGTTGTTTTAGAAAGGCTAGTTGATGGTTGGTTATAGGATTGAGGTTGGGACGTTTGTTTCTGTTGGCTTTTTGTTCCAAAATAAAATGCAACAACCGAAACTGCCGCAAGAAAGACTAGTACTAAAACAGTTTTCCCAAATAAAGCAAAAAATTTATCAGAACTCACTTATCATTAGCTTATCACAGCAAGTCAAATCTTATTTGTTAAAAAGCCTTCTTAACTCTATTTTTGTCGTTTCAAGCACCTCTTTTCTTTCAGGTCTTAGATTTCCCCCAGCTCTATTAATGTAAAAGTTTAACATGCTCATTGCCGATTGGAAAGGCGTGGCTTTTCGTCTTGTGCTTTGTTCTGCCGAATTCTTTAGGCTTTGAGCAATTTTTTTGGGGCTATCCCAGGTGAAAACACCTTCTTCTAAATCAAGAGCAATGCTGTGTCTGGTAACTTCGCCCGACCAGTTTTTCATATTTTTCATAAACTGATTTTACCACTTATGAAAAGTTCAACGTCCTCTATCTCGCGTAACTGCACATTTTAGCCTCAGATTTGACAATGAAATTATCTAGTGAAATACTCAGTTTAGAAGATTTGAAGAGAGGAGGTGAAAAAATGAAAGAAAAAGGAGATGCTATGTGTTGTAGGGCTCATGGCGGCCACTTTTTAATAATTGTTGGCGTCTTAGTCCTAGCATACGGAATCATTAATTATCTTAGAATTATATATGTTTGGCCACCTTATGCGGGTTGGGTCGTCGGAGGTATAGTCTTAATTGCTCTCGGCTTAGGCAAAAAATATTTGTGGAAGCATACATAGAACCCACCTGGAATGTAAATAGAGCGTAGAGATTATATAATTTCCTAAGGCTCTGTTTTATTAAAATAGGCTTTAACGCTGTCTATTCTACGGCGTACATTTAAACCCTTGTTGT
>JBEKQB010000018.1:0-8626 GCA_049520155.1 Candidatus Levyibacteriota bacterium | reverse complement strand
TAATTAGATGGAGGAATTTTTCATCATCTTTGATTTTAAAAACCCCAGGATTTAATGGCCCGGTCATCTCAAAAACCAAATCTTCTTTATCAATTGCTGTTAAAATATCCAAGAGATATTTGGCGTTAAAAGCAATTTCATTTTCCTCGCCGGTTGTTTTAACTTCCACTTCAACATTGTCTTCCCCCACAGCTGGTGAGTTGGCTGAAACAATCATTTTTTCTTTTGTAATTGTGAATTTAATAATATTGGCTGCTTCCCTGGCAAAAACAGAGCAGATTTTAATGGCGTTCAAAAGCTCGTCCCTACTTAAGTTGACTTTTGTGTCAAAATTTTGCGGAATTATTTTTTGATAATCCGGATATTCTGCTCCAATCAATCTTCCAACTAGTGTTGTTTCTCCTTGTGCAAAAAGAATCTGGTTGTTTTCCTCGGAAACAAACACTCGTACCGAATCCTCGTCTTCTTTAATTGCCAATAGTTCTTTAATTATCCGCGCTGGCACTATAATTGGCTTCTTAAGCTCTTCCTTGGTTTTAAAAACGCTGTTTTGGAGCGATAGCCTAACCCCATCTGTTGAGACAAGTGTAACGCTATTTTTCTCTTCATCAAATAGTATTCCCGATAAAGCCGGCCTACTTGAGTCTTGGGCAGCTGCAAAAACTACTCTTAAAATATACTCTTCAATTTCTGGTTTTTTGAAACTGGTTAACTCTTCGCCTTTTTCTTCATAAAGCTTAGGGAAATCATCAGCTGGTATAGTTTGGAAAGAAGCAGTTATTTTTTCCCCTTTTAGGGTTAATGTTTCCTTGTCTAGGGAAAGAGTTATTTTTTGGCTACCTAAATTGGTTAAAAGATCGGAAAAGTTTTTGGCAGGGATGGTTATTCGACCTTCTGTTTCAATATTGACGATTATGCTTGAGGAGATACCAATCTCTAAGTCGGTGGCACTAATAGTTAGTTTTCCTTTTTTTGCTTCCAAAAGAAAATTAGAAAGTATTGGAAGCTGTCCTCTTAAAGAAATTGCATGGTTTAAAAAAGAAATTTTCTTTTGTAAATTATCAGAAAGAAAGGTTAACTTCATAGATATTAATATTTGTAGTTGTTGTAGTTTATCTTGAAAAGTGGGAAAAAGCAAGAAGCTGTGTCTAAAAACAAGTGGATAAAATGTTGATAAAAAAGTGGATAAATAGTTGAAAAACCAAAAAAACTAATAATCCACATTATTATCAACATTTAATTTTATAATTCGCACAATATCCTCCGAGAGTAAGGTTTTTTTCAACATATTCTCCACTTTCTCAACTCCATGCATAATAGTAGTATGGTCTCTCCCTCCTAATAAATTTCCTATCTCTACAAAAGTTAAACCCAACTCTTTTTTTAAAAGGTACATCGCGACCTGTCGGGGCCTGACAATAAAAGCGTCCCTTTTTGAACTCTTAAGCTGGGTTGATTTAACTTTATAAAAATAACAAACATTACGAATAATCTCATCGGGATGAAAGCTATTTAATTTTTCATCCTTATTTAAAGCCAAAACTGAAGCAACTAAATCTTCTGTAACTTCCCCGTCTTCTGCTTGAGCTTGGGTAATAACCCTTAGTAATAATCCTTCAAGCCCTCTGGCATCTTGAGTTTTTTGGGCAATCATTTTGGCGGCTTCTATACTTAAAGAAGCGCCATATTTTTTCGCTTTAATTAAAAGAATGGCTGTTCTTAACTCAAAATCTGGCGAGCCAATGTCTACTGTTAACCCTCCGGAAAAACGGGACAATAATCTTTTTTCGACCAGCTTCATTTCTGCTGGCGGCCGGTCGGAGGATAAAACTATTTGGGCTGCCTTATCCACCAAAATATTAAAAGTGTGAAAAAGTTCTTCTTGGACTTTTTCTTTTCCAGCCACAAATTGGATGTCATCAATAAGCAAAAGATCCAATTCCCGGAATTTCTTTTTCATGCGTGAAGTATTATTGGTCCTAATTGCTTCAACTACCTCGTTAGTAAATTCTTCACTGGTGGTGTAAAGAATTTTTTTGTCCGGAGTTTTAGCATAAACTTCATTGGCGATTGCCTGCATTAAATGTGTTTTTCCAACACCGGTCGGCCCATAAATAAACAAAGGGTTATAAGCAAGGCCCGGTTTTTTGGCAACAGTCGTGGCGCTAACGAAAGCCAATTGGTTACTAGATGAAACAGCCATATTTTCAAAGGTATAGTCTGGCCTGACCCTCGGTAAATGCCCAATTGTCATAGCCGCTTTCCCATCGTTTTCAAAAAGCGGACCATTTTTCTCCAAATGCGTATCAACAATATCGACGATTGTTTTAGGAACGAAGATTATCCGAGTGTCTTTCCCAAGATGTTTATCGACGGCTTTTTTAATCACATCATAAAAACGTCTTTGTAAAAGGTCGATAATCATAATTGAAGGCGCGGCAATTGTCACGGCATTTTCCTCAATTGATAAAAGTTGGGTTCTTTTAAATAAAGTTAAAAAGTTGGCCCGAGAGACTTCGAGCTCAACCTCGGCTAAAATTTTGGTCCATAAATCTTTATGTTCTTGCATAAGCGGTACTGTGCAGTTTAATAATGTGGATAAGTTCTTGTCAAGATAGGTAAACTAAGTAAAACTAGGTCAATATTAAAATTCAAGTTTAACCTTTCAAAAACATCTTCATTCTGGTATACTTAGCCAATGGAAAAATTAAGGAAAATAAAAAAATTAAAAAGGAAAAGGAAGCACGGTTTTCTGAAAAGATCAAAAACCCACGGCGGAAAAAAAGTTTTAGCCAAAAGAAGAACCGCCGGCAGAAAAAGCCTAACGGTTTAAGGGATGTTAAAAAAAGAAAACCGTCTCACAAAGATTGTCAAAAAAGCAGGCGAAAAGAAATATTTCTCTCCTTTGCTTAACGTCAGGATGGCTGACAATAAAGACAATAAAACGAGATTCGGATTCGTCGTTTCGAAAAAGATTGACAAAAGAGCAGTCGTCAGAAATAGGACCAAGAGGGTTTTAAGGGAGGCGGCGAAACATTTTTTAAAAGATTTAGCTGGTAGAGACATTATAATTTTTGTTAAGAAGAGTCTTTCTTTCAAAGATAAAGAGGAAGTTATAAAAGAGCTCAGTAAAATTTTTAAGTAATGAAAAGAATTGCGCTATTTTTAATTAATATTTACCAAAATACAATTGCAGTTACGTTGTTTAATTTGGGCTTAAAAGGAGATTGTCGGTTTTATCCAACTTGTTCGGAATACACAAAAATTTCTATTTCCCAAAAAGGGTTAGTAAAAGGTAGTTATTTGTCAATGGTGAGGCTTTTAAAATGCCAACCATTCTATCACGGCAATTAAATTATGAATATATTTAGCTTTATCGGTGCAGCTTTTCATTCCTTGCTTTTTGTGCCAATTATCAATTTATTAGTGATGTTTTATCATATTTTTAACTATGTCCACCTCCCCTACGCTCTAGGCTTTGCGATTATCGCCCTCACGGTTTTAATTAGACTAGTTTTGTATCCTTTAACCGCTTCGCAATTAAAAGCTTCCAAAAAAATGCAGGAGTTGACACCTCATCTAAACCGGTTGAAAGAAAAACATAAAAATGATGCCAAAACCCTACAGCAAGAAACAATGAAACTGTATAAAGAGTTTGGGGTTAATCCGGCAGCAGGGTGCCTGCCCGTACTAATTCAGCTACCCTTAATTTGGGCGCTGTACGCAGGATTGCAATTAATCGTTAAACCCGGAGCGGCAATTTTAGCACAAATAAACCAGGTTCTTTATTCAAGTGCTTTAAGATTAACTACGCCTTGGGACACCACTTTTTTTGGGCTGCCGCTGGCACAGAACCCATCACACCTATTGTCAACGCTTGGCCCACTGGTGCTTTTAATCCCCATCGCGACCGGACTTTTCCAATTTATCCAAACCAAAATGATGTTTACATCCCAACCAAAGCAACAAGAGAATAAAAAAGACGAAAAAAAGAACGAAGATTTTGCCACCGCTTTTCAATCACAGTCGCTTTACATCTTCCCGATCATGATTGCCTTCTTTTCTTACGGTTTCCCAATTGGACTGTCTTTATACTGGAACACGTTCACAATTTTTGGTATTATACAGCAATACAGAATTTCTGGCCTTGGCGGCTTGAAAGAATGGACGGACAAAATCTATGGCAAAAACAAATAAGAAATTAGAAAAAATAATTAAGAACTTTTTTACTTCTTTGGGTGTTGATGCCGAGATGGAGATAGTTGACGACAAAGAAGCAATTGCAATTACTTTGGAAACCGAAGACACGGGGATGGTTATCGGCTATCATGGGGAAACATTAGAAGCTCTCCAATTAGTTCTGTCATTAATTTTAGCCAAAGAAAATGGAGAGTTTAAAAGAGTTTCAATTGAAGCCGGCGATTATAAAAAAAACCGTACCGAATGGTTGGAAAGACTGGCGCTTGATGCGAAAGAAAGAGCGCTTTCCCAAGGTAAAGAGGTTTATCTTTCCGAATTAAAATCTTGGGAGCGAAGAGTCGTCCACCTTCTTTTACAAGATGATAAAGAAGTCACTTCAGAATCAAGCGGAGAGGGTAAAGACAGGGTTTTGGTTATTAAGCCCAAATAGAATCTCCAAGCTCTTATTTTATCTTCTGGTTCTTTTTTTGCCGACTCAGCTGGGAAAACATTTTTGGCCGGATTGGTCATTTGTCTATGGTTTAAGACTTGATTATCTTTCCCCCACTCTCTACCTCACGGACATATTCATCTTCTTAATCTTCATTTTTTGTTTGCCTGGGTTTTTTTGCAGTATTAGACGGTCACAAAGGAAGTATCTAATCGGTTTTGCCTTGTTATTAATTACCTTTGCACTTGGTTTAGCAGGGGCCAAAAATTATTGGGCCGGAGTTTACGGAATTGCCAAATTCTTAGAATTTTCATTTTTAGTTTATTTTGTCAGCCAAAATTATAAAAGTTTCAGTAAGCTTATTTTATTTTGGGCAATTTTGTTCTCGGTTGTTTTTGAATCAACATTGGCTTTTCTCCAGTATTTTAATCAGGGTTCGCTTGGGGGAATATTTTATTTCTTTGGCGAAAGAGCTTTTAACGCTGAAACACCGGGAATTGCCAACGCCGCTATTAATGGGCAATTATTTCTAAGGCCTTATGCCACTTTTTCTCACCCAAATGTTTTGGCAGGGTTTCTGGTTTTGTCGATGTTATTTCTTTTACTGTTTTCTTTTAAAAATTTATTTTTACGAAAAGTCCTTTTTATCGGAGTTATTCTGGGGACAGTTACTTTGTTGATAACCCTTGGGCGGACGGCAATTTTACTTTGGCTAGTTTATATGATATTCCTGTTTGGGTTATGGGTGGTTGAAAAATATAAGAAACGAAAGTTCAATTCGCATCGCTTTGCCCTGGTCGTCTTAATCCTTGCAGCAATAACAGCCCTTATTATTTTGCAAAATAATTTTATTGTAGAAAGATTTTTAACGACCAAATTGTCGGATGAGTCGCTGGTGCAAAGACAGGAGTTGATAACGCAATCTTTAGATATGTTTTGGCAAAGCCCGGTATTGGGAGTTGGAGTCAATAATTATTTTAATAATCTTAATATTATTGCCTCAAAAGAAAACACTCTCCTAATTCAACCGGTACACAACATTTTCTTATTAGTCCTATCGGAGACAGGCTTAGTTGGGTTTTGTTTCATGATAATAGTTTTTATTAAAAGTTTTTTATCCTCGTTTAAGCAAAAACAAACGGGTAGGTACCTGTTTATGCTGCTTTTTGCAATTATTTTTTTGGGAATGTTTGACCACTATTTTTTAACACTCCAGCAAGGCCAATTATTATTCTCATTTGTTCTAGGGATAAGCCTTTCAAAGACCTAAGTTATTCTATGCTAAAATACAAATATGCAGCATAAATTAATTGCGAAAAACACTACCTATCAGATACTGGCCCGAGGCGTAACCTCGTTTATCGGTTTTTTAATCACCTTAATTATCGCCAGAAAATTTGGAGTTTTGGGTTACGGTGATTTTACAAAAATTACTTCCTACGTCGCCCTTTTCTATCTGGTAATTGATTTTGGGTTGAATGCATTTTTCCTGCAATATGAAAATGCAAAATTTAAGAATTTATTTTATTTACGGATGCTGATTTCAGTGGGAATATTTATCTTATTGAATGTTCTTGCCCTTTTCCTTCCTTATAATGCCGCCTTGGGCACTGGATTCTCCGCAGCAGAACGATTCGGAATTTTTATTTTTTCATTCGGAATTTTTGCCCAAAGTATTATTTTATCGACTTCGGCAATCTTCCAAAAAACCGTCAACTATTATTTCTACATGGTGGGGACAATTATTGGTTCGATTGTCAATTTAATTGTTGTGTTGATTTTTGCATTATTAAACTTTTCAATTATCTACATTCTATTCGGTTTTGTCTTCAGTAGTTTTGTTGGGGCATTGGCGCTTTTATTATTTGCAAAGCAGAAGATATTCCCTTTCTCCTTAGATAAAGAATTCACCACAAAGATTTTGCAGGCCTCTTGGCCAATCGGCTTAATGCTTATTTTTAATTTAGTTTATTTCCGGGCCGATATTTTCCTGTTGTCGATTTTAAAAACGACTCAGGAGGTTGGAATCTATGGGCTTGCCTATAAGTTTTTTGATTTTTTAATTGCTCTTCCGCTTTTTCTCTCCAATGCAGTTTATCCATTTTTAATAAAAGCAAAAACCAACAATAAATTATTTTTTGATTTAACCAGTAAATATTTTTTTGTTTTTCTAACGACGTCATTCATTGTCATAGTTCCTTTTTGGTTTATCTCTCCGCTGTTCACTTTAGTTAAAACCGATTTTGGAGGCTCAATCTTACCGTTTCGGATTCTGTTACTCTCCTTGCCTTTTTTCTTTACAACCAGTTTTCTGCAATGGGTTTTAATCACCTTAGGGAAACAAAAATACTTAATGATAGTTTATCTTCTCTCAACGTTTTTAAATGTCGCTTTAAACGTTATTTTTATCCCACAGTTCTCTTATCTTGCTTGTGCAACCATCACTTTAATTTCGGAAGGAATTGTTTTCGTCTTTTTACTTTTACCGCTTCTAAAATATAGAATTATATTAGAAAGGAAAGGACAAATCAGTGTCTAAAGTCACAGTTTTTACGGATGGGGGAGCCAGAGGAAATCCCGGACCGGCAGCACTGGGAATTTTTATTCAGGATGAGAATGGCAAAGAATTAGCCAGGATCGGTAAAGCAATCGGTGAGACAACCAATAATGTGGCCGAATACTCCGCCATCATCGAAGGTTTTAATTGGCTTTTACAAAATAAGGAGAAGCTAAGTATTACAAACGTGAAATTCTATATGGATTCTCAACTGGCTTGCTCTCAGCTAAATGGAGTTTATAAAGTTAAAAATTCAAAGATTAGAGAATTTATTTTTGAGATCAGGCAAAAAGAGGCAGTGCTTGGCGTACCCATTGCCTATGCGCATGTCCGTCGGGAGCAAAATACCAAGGCGGATTTGATGGTAAATCAAGCTCTGGACAACCAGCTTGAGAGCTACTAAAATAAAGCCAATGAACCACACTGCCCTTGTAACTAGCGAAAATAATCAGGACCGCCCGATTCTAGTAGTTGACCGGAAAGGGGAGATTGGGGAAGCATTAATCAAACAACTGAAAGAGCAAGCACTTGTAGTTTATGTTAGTCGAAAAGCTCCGCAGGATATCGAAAACATCATTCATGTTCCCTTTGACAAACAATTTCCGATAATCCCAGACAATAGTTACTCCTACATTTTTTTAATCGATGAAGACTTTGGAATCACCAAAAACGTCATTAAGCCCTTTGTAAAAAAAGCCGAAGCTGACAAATCCCTTTTAGTGCTAGCGGTAAATGCTTCTTTTGTGGAAGAGTCTTTTCCGTTGGATTTTATTTCCTCCTATGATAAAGCCAAAATTGTAATTATCGGAGATATTTTTAAAAAAGATGAAATCTACAATTCAAGCGCTGAGATAAATCAATACATAACCCAGATAAAAACTGCCGGCAGAATTGATGTCCCAGGAGATGGGACACGGTTAGTGGCTCCGGTTTACTTTGAAGACGTCGTTTCTGGTATTTTGGAAACGGTCTTTGGGACGGAGGAAAATAAAATTTTTTACCTTTTCCCAAAACACCGCATTACACTTTTATCGCTTGGGCATATTTTCCAAAAAATTGACCCGGATTTAAAGATAGATTTTGTTGAAGACAATAAAAAATCAAAAGACGAATTCCAACCTCTTACTGAAGGAAAGTATTTACTGGGTGAGTCATATAGTTTAGATAGTAAAATAAAAAAGATTAATTTTGCTAGTTTAAAAATACCGATTGTTAAGGAAGAGCCGCCAGCTGCCCGGCCTAGAAGCGCCAGAAAGTTCAGATTTAAGGCCTTGATTTTCTCCTTACTCTTACTGCTATTATTGCCCCTGTTGTCAACAATTATCTTTGCGGGGCTTGGAGCGGGAGAGTTGCTGGTTGTTAAAAATCAGCTTGAAAAAGGTGATTTTACCGCGTCTAAAACATCAGCCGTTATGGCGATAAGCATGTTTAACGCGGCT
>JBEKQB010000017.1:0-8740 GCA_049520155.1 Candidatus Levyibacteriota bacterium | reverse complement strand
TTATAATCTACTTGTCCTTGCAGGGTTATTGGTGAAGCTGTCGGGTTAGTTTGTATCACTGTTGGAGCGGGGGGGATATTCTGTAAAGAAGGCTGAGTTGGGGAGAAGAATAAAACCACACTAATAAATAAGAGAAAAATCCCAAATATTATAGTTATGCCCCAAATAGTTTTCTTTAATAAGTTATTCATCTTGGACTTAGCCCAAACCACGCAGTGTTACCCTCGCCAACACCCCATTTCCCAATCAAAGACCAATTATGAACAAAAAACGTATTAGTCTTGCTATTAGTATTAGCATCAATAGTCGTTAGAGTGCCATTCCCATCTGTAGAAACGTCCATACTCTGGATTATATCAACATGTTGAGCAGTTGATACGTCATTAGACATTAGCCAAAATACGACGTCTCCTTGTTGCAACCCAGCGACATTACTACTTTCTCTAACCGTAAGCCCCGAGCTCAATGGCCATTGCTCGATCATTGTGGGAACCGATTGAGAGAAGTTATTTTTAATTCCCGCAAGGTTATAAGCATCAATTACTAAATTTGTGCAATAATACGAGCTTCCCGACTTGCCACAGGCAGAGCCTGGTTTTTGACGCGCCGTGTAACTACCGTTGGTTATAACTTGTTGCATAACGTTATACATATATATTTGTCCGCAGGGGGTAGGATAAGGCTGGAGATAATTTAATATCTGCTCCCCCCACGAAAGAATATTATTACTTCCGACCACCGGCGGAGGGCCTGGTTGTGCAGAAGGAAGGGTTGGTTCTCCACCATTGGAATTCCCCTGTCCAACAATTGCGGAGATGATGGTTAAAAACAAAATGACAATAACAGCAATCAGTATCCCCACTACTATAATTTCCCAATTGGCAGCAATGAGAGTGACTGCTGCTTGAACCTTTTTGGTTTTTTGGATGGCAGAAACAACTTTTTGAGCATTCCGAACGTTTTGAGCCATCTGGAGGCCCCTATTAGCAAAGTCTATGGGAGAATTTCGTTGCTGAGCTTGTTCGGCCATTGCCATAATTTAATAATAACAAATTACTTATTATCTGTAATCGTTTCGGCATTTGCGGTAGTAGATAATTGAGGAGTGGTTGTCTCAAGCGGTGGAGGTTGAGCCGCTGCTCCTATCTTAGTAGCCTCCCGGGCAGCCAATATCTCCTCAGGGCTGGAAGTAATCAGCGCATGCTCATGTGGCGCAGCAATTGAACGGAGCGCAACGTGACTTTGTCCAGCAAAAAATAATCCTTCCCCAACACTAGAGGAAAGCAGTAGCTGCTTCTCTCCCTCCGTAAGATAAAAAAGCTTGGTCACCAAATCGATTTCAGCCGGGCTCTGCTTTAAAAGAATCTGGATTGACGAATTGGATAAAACCGCTTTTCCGTAGTCGGTTGACAAGAAGTCCTGGACGTCCTGGGTGGCAGTAGTTAACCCTAAATAATACTTTCTGGCTCTTTTGGCAACGCTGTAGACAAATGAGGCGGAATCTTCGTAGCGCATCATATACCAAGCCTCATCAAGAATAAGCACTCTTTTTTTAAGTGTTTTTCTCACCTTAGTCCAAACAAAGTCCAAAATAATGTGCATCGCGATTGGCCTAAGCTCATCTTCCAAAGCCTTAACGTTAAAAACGGTAAATGGATTGGTAATATCAAAATTTGACTGTTGGTTAAAAATGCCGCTCATACTGCCTTTAATAAATTTTTCCAAGCGTAAAGCCAGTTCTTTGGAAATATCATCGCCGGTTTTTAGTAACAAATTATATAAGTCTTCAACAATCGGTGGCTGACGAGTTTGCGTTGACGGGTCAGTAGTAATGCCTTTTAAGCGGTAAGTTTCGACAAGCGCCCGGTCAAGGATGGCTTCCTGAGAAGCGTCTAATTGTCCCATGACGATTTTGAACAAACCATGCAAAGACAGTATTTTTAATCCCAGCTCATTTTCACCCTCTTCATATAGGCCTGACAAATCAAAGGGGTTAATTTTAAGCGCCGAAGAAGGGGTAAACCTTAACTCTTCACCGCCCAAGGCTTTCGTTAATTCGCCGTATTCTCCTTCGGGGTCGATGATAATTACTTCGGAGCCAAACATAAATTGGCGCATCCCCTCAAGCTTAATCAGGTAAGATTTCCCCGCACCGGATTTCCCAAAAACAACCTCATTAGCATTTTCCAAAGAGAAGCGGTCAAAAATAATTAAAGAACCGTTTTGCTGATTAATGCCATACATCACTCCTTTGTCTTGGGTAAGCATCGCCGAGCTAAACGGAAAGGTTGAAGCCAGCGAAGTGGTATCCATGTTCCTGGTAATATAAAGCTTATCTTCTCCTAAGGGAGTGGTGGATTTAAATCCTTCTTCCATCTGCAGCGTTGCCGCCCTTGGCAAAATTAGCAGCGAATTAAGCGTGGTTGTCAGTCTTTTGGCAGCCTCATTCAAATCGCTTAAACTGTCCGAGTTTAAAGTAATATAAAGACTAAACTGGAAAAATCTTTCCATGCCCTTGGCCAATTCTTCCTGGACGGACAGTGCGTCTTCCAGCGAGGCTTTGATTTTTGGGTCTTCCTCCAAACCTTCTTCAACCTGCGAAGTAATGGTCGCTTCCATTTCCGCAATTTTTCGCCTCAGGTCTGACAAAACATCGGGAGACGAGGCGGGATAAATAAACATGGAGACATTCATCGAATGGTCAAATTCAATTAGCGGTTCTAGCCAATCCGGGGAGACATACCTGGGGTAGCCGACCACAAAAAGCGTTTTGGAATATTTTTCTCCGACTTTAATGCTGTTGAAGTCGATCTCCACCGACGAGGGGGCAATCATATCGGGAATTGAAGAAGCTTCCCTTTGTACTGGTTGGGGAGATGTTGCTACAGTTTTTTTACCAAACATTTATTTTACCTCCTTCCCTAAGGCGGTTGGCTGCGCCGTTTGAGGGCCCTGGGCGTGGTCAATAGCGGCGTCATTAAAAATGTCGTAATAAAGTTTGGTTAATTGCTCTTCGTCTAAAGTGCGGGCCTTTAAATTTAGTCTGGCCAGCTGGCCGTGAATAGAGTCGGCTTTTGAGCGTAAAGAGGCTTTCGCGCCGACAAGAAAGCTATCCTGGTTTAGTCCTGGCTGAAGTGCTTCCCTGGCTCCCGCAGCCCCTTTTTCCAGTGAGGAATAAGGGATCACGATGTAAAATTTTTTGTCTAAAACTGTATTAATCTTAACCATTTCTCTGACAAAATCGCGGTACAAGCCAATTTGTTTGGCTAAAGAGGCATTCTGTGTTTTTTCTCTTTCATAGTCTAGCAGTTTTAGGTAGTTCGAAATGTCGAGTTTTTTGCTTCTAATCATAATTTGGATTGGGAAAGAAAGAGAGTTTAGAAGCGATGCGTAGGCGTAGATTCTGGAGTCTTGCTCTTCAGGGGAGAGCAGGGCAAAATTAGTGGCGCTGACTTCAATCACCAGGCAGGCATTCCCTCCGCTTAAAACAACAATATCCTCAACGATATTGGTAATTTCGATAAATTTCTGGGTTGATGGAAAATTTCGGGCAGGCGTTGCCATATTAGTTAAATAAAGACCTCCTTAGCTCTTCTCTTTGGTCAACCGAAATAATCTCAATCGGCAGAATTACTTCTCCGGCCGCTTTAAAAGCGACGGTGTCAAACTTATTTTGTCCCCTTGGGTCCTCGAACCCGATTGTGTACTCACCGTTAACTAGCGGCGTGGCGGAAGCAAATTGTCCCAAAGCGTTGGTCTTAAAAGCTCTGACCGCATTCCCCTGGGAGTCTTTTACTTCGACTAAAATATTCGCTAAAGGATTGCCGCGCGGGTCTTTAATAATACCGGTGATAACATTCGGAAACTCGGGTGCAGTTGGTAAGCCGGCGTTTTTTTGCATACTCTGCGGAATGCTTCTGACAAATTTAGTTTCTTTAAGCTGTTCCGGATGCGCGACGGAAGGAGCATAAATCGGCTTTCCTTGCGCTTCCATTTTCTGCTGAAGCGAGATTAATTTAGATTCTAATTCTTGTTTTTGAAAAGTAAGGTCATTCAGATTTTTTTGCAGTTCCAACACCTTTTGGTGTGCTTTAAGGTATTCTTCGGGATTGGTCTTATTTTCGGTCGCCTCTTTAGCCTTGGCTTCTTCCAGTTCTTTCTCCAAAAGCGCTGCGGTCTTTTGTAGTTCTTCGTTTGGCTCGGTTGGCGGCTTTGGCGTTGGCCGAGGGGGAGCTGTTTGAGCAAGCTTTGGTTGCACAGCGGGAGTTGTCAAGGATGGCTTGCTTGCTGCGTATTGGTTTAATGATTCAAAAAAAACCGTTTCTTTTTTATCCAATTTATTTTTCTCCGCCGGCGGCGAGCTTTTGGCCAAAAGCAGGTTGTCCATTTTTTGATAAACATACTGAGTTGGACTGAAGGCCGCCTTAAAAAAATTTTTAATCATTACATCTAATGGTCTTCCTTGGAAAGGGACAAAGGCGAAAATAACGCCTATCCCGACAAAAACTAGGACCAGGGGAATTTTGATGAACACAAAAATGGGCAAAGCGTAGCAAACCAAGCCGATGCCTGCTCCGGCGGCAACATAGGCAAACTGTTTGAGCGTCATATCGCCGATTAATTTAAATTCAAAACCGGTAATATCCTGCGGGATAGGATGGTTCTCCATAGTTCTAGGTTATAATGTGAAAAATATGTATGCAAGATAATCAAAGTAGGTCAAATGCGGTTTCAACTGTGTCGATTCTCCGTGAAAATTCTAGTGGCAAGTGGTAAATCCGAGTTGTCCTTGAGCGATATTGCCCAAGCAAGTCACTCCGGTGACAGTAGTGATAATATGCAAAATTAAAAAGGACAAAAATACCAAAAACAGTCCGAGAATGGCAAAAGTCAAGGTTTTGCGCGCGCCTTCAACCGTCTTAGCGTCGCCGCCGGAAAATAACAGCTGGTATCCGGCGAAAATAATCATAAACAAAGCCACGGTTCCGGCCAGCCCGATGGTCCAAAGAATAACGTTGGCGATTAAAGGGAAAATACAGCTGAGGGTTAAAATAGGGCCTTCGCTAGACATATATTGACAGTTACTATACATAATTAAAGAATAACAAGGCTAAAGTAAAAAAGCAAGAAAGGAAGAGTTTAGTGGTTAAGCTGAACGGTTGGAATAGTTAAACTACTTAAACTGCCAACGTTAAAGAATCCAAGTAGTAAATTTAAGATAAAGTAGGAAAGGAAAATTATTACCAGTCCGATAATAGCGGCTACCAAATGTTCTCTGGCGGCCGCGACTTGAGCTTTATCTCCGGATGAAACCAGCCAGCGGAAGCCGCCATAAATTAAGTAAAGTAGAGCAACAATGACTGCAACTACAAATATCAATTGAATTGCAGTACCAATTACTGTTCCAAAATCGCCAGATGTTAGTTTACAAAGTATGGCAAATTGCCCAGTGGTGTCACAGGTACTAATTGGGACATCTCCAGCCGCTGCTAGGGCAGAAGAAGCAATGGAGAGATAAATGGCTGGTGATAATAGGGCAACTAATTTTTTCATCTAACTTTATGCTAGGATGTTTCTTAGTAATTGTCAAGTCCCTTTTCAAATTTCATGTTTAGGCTCACTGGCTACTTAAAAAATTAACTGCATGGCCGAAGAAAAGGGTATTAATAATATTAATGACCATAAAAGACAGAAAAACAACCAGCAAGCCGATAATTGAAAAAACCAATCTTTGTCTGGCCTGCGCGACTTTTTGCTTATCGCCTTCGGAGGTCATCCAGCTAAACCCGGCCAGAATAAGCATAAACAGGCAAACAATAATCGCTGCCATTACGGCTAAATCAAGTCCGGTACCAATAATAGCGTTTAGGGTGCCCGGTCCGCCGGTCGGGACAAGATTGGTGGTAATAGAATTTCCCCCCGGAAGTTGTAGCGCCAGATAATTCATAACTAAGTTTAACTAAAACCTGGAATTTTTAAGATGTTGGCACTAATTACTTGCATTATCACAAGCGAGAAAATAATAAACAAGAGACCAATAATGGCGGCAATCAATTGTTCACGGGCATTTTTAACCTGTTCGGGATTCCCCTGGGAAATCATTAACCGGTATCCGGAAGCAATGATTAAGCCCAAAGCGACTACACCGGCGATGGATAAAGCAATACTGAAAACTGTAGTTAAAAGAGCAGAGATGTTGGTGGGAAGACCACCGAGTGCGGTTGGGCACGTGCCGTTAGCGTTGATATCTCCGCAGGTAGATAAGGGCCGCGCTGGTTGAGGGTTCCCAACATTACAGCCATAACCAGTTGTGCACGTTTGAGTTCCGGTGCAAGTTTGCATAGTGGGGTCTGAGTATTGCCCAGTTGATTCATCGACGCATTTACTGGTGTAATAACTGTAGACGCTGCCGGTTCCGCAGACAGGGCAGGTGGGGTTGGTAATGGTGATGGTACAGCAGGGCGCTCCGTTATCACATACTCCATTAATTTGACTATACCCCAATATGCACTGCCACCCAGTACTTCCTTGCTGGGCGTGGCTGCAGTCTCCCGGAGCTGCGCATTGGGCTTGTGCTGTCGGTGTACAACAAAGATTTCCATTGTCGCAATAAGTTCCTGTAGATGTATAACCAGTATTGCAGGTCCAGACAGTAGCGTTCATGTGCTGTTGATAACAGCTGGCGGGCGCATTGCAGGAATCAGCAAATAGCTTTGGCGTAAAGAGAGCGAAGGGAAACAGAAGAAGCAAAAAGATTAATAATTTCCTCACAAGCTTATCGTAACTCAAAAAAAGCAAGAATTGCAAGTTTTAAGCCGCAAATTTGAATCCGCGGCCTTTAACGGTTTGAATATGGGTTGGATTATTGGGATTTTGCTCAATTTTTTTCCGTAACCTAAAAATTAACTGGTCCAGCGCTTGGTCGGTGACACCTAAAGTCGTTTTCCCTTCTTGCCAAACGGCATTGATAATTTCTTCTTTATCTAGAACTTTGCCTTGATGCTCAATTAAAATTTTTAAAAGTCGGTACTCAAGAGAAGTTAATTTATCGGATAAAACAACTTCTCCTTGCAAAATCTCTCCAGTCTCGTTAAGCGAAAAATTGTTTTGTTTTTGGGCAGAAGCCTTTTCTTTAAGATAGTCCAAAAGTAGCGGAATGGTTAAAAAGCCGTCTTTGACCAGTCCGACATTTTCTAAATATTTTTCTTCAATTTTCCCTTCTCCGGAAAGAAAATTTTGTTCGGAAGGAGTCAGCGAGTTCCAAATCGCAAACAAGGCGCTGCGGACCGGTTTCTGTTCCAATAAAAACTTGCGCAAGGCCAGTTTGTTAGCAAATTTTTGTTCGGTTGCCAAAAGCGCTTCAGCGGAAAGGCGCATTAAATTGCTGTGCCCGCCAGTTAACTCTAAAACTTCGCCCAACAGCTTATGGTCAAGCTTTTTGCCGGTAATTTTTTCAAGGTAGGCAATTCGGAAGTCAACGCCGGGCTGGTCGCAAATTGGTAAATAAACGATTTTACCGGCGATGAATTCATAAAAATCCGACATTAGCGTTGCCTCAAGTGTATCTTCCAGCGGGCGGTTTAAGGAAAACACGACCGAAAATTGGTACTTGGCCCTATTCCTTAATACTCTCAGGTTGGCAAAAAATTCGCTGTCGACTACCGAAATATAATTTTCGAAACGGTCAAATAAGAAAACGATCGTCAAATTTTTCTCAAGCGCTAAATAGTCAACGGCTTTTTTTAATCCCTGAAACAAAACAAGCTCATCTTTAAGCTCAAGGCTATCTTTAAAAAGCTGGTTGGCGACTTCGTAGTCTTTGCTCATTTGCCTTTCGCGCAGGGAATCAACCAGTCCCAGAAAAATAAATTTGACCGCTTCAATTAACGGCTTTTTCTTAATTTCCGAAAAGTTTAAGTAGACAAAATGGTATTTTGTTTGTTTCTCACCCAAATGTTTAATTCTTAAGCTACGGTTGTAAGCCAGAAAACCGAGCAGGTTGGAACGGCCGGCGCCGGGAACGGACACGACTTGGCAAGAACTGCCTTCCTTGATAAAGGTTAAAATCTTTTCAATCTCAGCAAAACGGGTTGTAGCGGGATAAAGCGCTTCAAAATGGGAGGACTCGTTAATAGATTTATGATTCATGATTTAGGATTAATGAATATTTTAGGCTTCTGCATGTTTTTATTATAACTCTTTAATCTTTAATCGGAAATCCTTAATCGTTATTTAGGAATAAGAAAATATCTGTAAAGATTTTATAAAGTTGGTGTCAAGCTAAATTCCAGAGGTTGATTTAGACTGACCGTATGAAAGAACAAGGACCAACCAGATTGACAAATCAGGCTAATTCTCTTAACCTAAGAAGAGGAGGTATTCTTATGTCAACTCAACCAGGAAATGGCGGTCCTGAGTTTCCGTTTCCCGTGTCGCCAGCAGTACGAGAGACAGTGGCTCATCTTCGACAACTCGACGCAGAAGGCGTAAACGTAGATGTAAGACGGGCAGCGAGGGACTTGAGAGCGGAAGTTGATGCAAGAGGTCGAGCCACAATCTTTAGCGTAGAGGGAATTACAAACGAACCGCTTTTAGCCGAGGCAAAAACACTAGAAAGAATGATATCGAGCGGAATTGCCGATAGGGATTCCCTAAAAGCAGCATACGAAAGAATCGATAAGCTTGATGCCCCCGAGGCTGAAAAGGGAGTCTTGCTAGGCAGTATTGCTGAGGCGGCATA
>JBEKQB010000016.1:0-8910 GCA_049520155.1 Candidatus Levyibacteriota bacterium | reverse complement strand
TCTCCTTTAACGGTTTGAAATTCCTTAATTATGTCTTGCTTTACCGAAGTACTAAGTGGCATATTAGACTAACTTTTGTTAATTATAGCAGTTTTAAAAATCATTCGCAATGGTCTATTAGAAGTTGGTTGAGCCTTTGTAGATTTTTGGTGTCAGCCAATCGTCCGGCGGATTTTCTCCCACACCCGTTGCCTCTTTTCCTTCCACATTTTCAATCGGAGTTTGCTCTTGTCTTTTTAATTGCTGGCGCATTTGCTCCGTGGCTCTTAGTTGAGTTTGTTTAACGGGCTGATTTGATGGCGCCTGCCTTGGTTGTTGAACTTTGAATTGACTCTTGGGAAACGTTGGTTGAGGTGTTGAAAACTGCTCACCGGGGAAATCTTGCGGGATATTTCCTTTTGGCTGGTTCGGAGTTGGTCTTAGGGCACCGTTTCGCATTAAGACTCCCGCCATTTCAAAAGCCAAGGAGCTGGTTTTTGGATCCTGAAAATTATTGGTGGCGGTGGCAATTCCCAACATTAAATTCTCGGCGATATCCAAATCCAGCTTTCCCCCGATTGATAAAATTAAATTGGCGACCGCTTCGGAAATCGAAGAGAATCGGTTGGAAACCATTACAATATCCCCATATCCCTGGTTATCCGCTTTATTATCAATATTTACAACCACCGTATCTTTTAGAACCGCCGGGTCAAACAATCTGCCTAAATCCGAAACTCTGGCCGCGCCGACTGTGAAGAGTAATTCCGGCGCTTTGGAACCCCGGGAAAATTTAACGTCCTCTTGGGCAAAGTTGAGTCCTTTCTCTCCGGCTTTAACCACAATGTTTAAATAATTATCGTCTCTGGTGTAAGAAACTTTTTCAATTTCCCCTTCCCGATAGGGAAAAGAAACCACCAAATCGCCGGACTCTTCACCCAAAGTGGTTCTGACTTCGTCGATGCCGACCAGGGCGGAAACTTCAACCAAGGGAGTATTGGGGGTGGCAATGCTCATCGCTTTACCCATCTCTTTTAAGGATAAATATAAGCCCAGAGCGGCGCCCATCTCGTCAACTGTCGGGTCAATCGGTACCGCCACGGCAATATTGGTGTATTTGGACAGTGCTTCTTTTATCTTATTGAAGGTCAAATTATCCATAACAGCTAATTAGCTATGGGATATTAGCACATCACCTATTACGAAGTCAAGAAAGGGCGAAATGACAATCCCGCCTTCTTGCCCGGCCTCAATTTTTGAAATTTGTTCTTTACCTTGCCTGACTGAAATAACTCTGGATTCACCAATTGCTTCATCGTTTCGCAATAGTCTTACTTTATCGCCTTTGGCAGTTCTCCCTTCGCTTACTTTAATACCCATGACTTCGGTTTTTTCGTAAGGGAAGCGCGCCAAAATTTTGGCAATGCCCAAAATTTCTTCCTGCAAGGCCTCCAGTTTCCCTTGCACAAAATCGCTGACTTCATCAATCATCTCGTAAATGATGGTGTAATTTTTGACTAACACTTTCTCCGTCTTGGCCAACTTGGCAATTTCCGGTTTTATCTTAATATTGAAACCTAGTACTATCGAGCCGGTCGATTTGGCAAATAAAACATCCGATACATCGATATCTCCGGTTTTTTGAATCACAAATTGTAAGTTTCCTTTCGGAACGGCATTCATAATCGCTTCCAATGAGCCGGCCGAATCGGCGCAAAGAACGATTGAGAGCACATTTTGATTTTCTACCTCAAATGGTGACTCGGGAAGTTTGGTAACCGGAACTTCTTCTTTATAGGCAAAGCTTTCCGCCACCTTTGGCGTATCGGTAACGACACTACCGACAGCCGGGACTTTTTCGAAGCCTAAGACTTCAACCGCTTCGCCGACACTGACTTCTTCTAAATGCTTGCCGCTGTCGGAGATTAAGCCTCGCACTTTCCCTTTTATCTCGCCGGCAAAAATTTCGCTTCTGACTTTTAGAATTCCATTTTTGACCACCACCGTGGCCAGCGGCCCGGAATTTTTATCCAGTTTCGATTCGATGACAATTCCCATTAACGCGCCTGTTTTTTTAAAAGGATAGAAATTCGCCTCTTTTTTCATTTCATAGACTAAAAGAATTAAATCCAAGAGTTCTTTAACGTGCTCGCCGGTTTTGCCGGAAACTTCAATCACCGGCACATCGCCACCGTAACCTTCAAGCATTACCTCCTCTTTTAAAAGTTGCTGTTTGGTTTTTTCAACCTGCTTACTCGGGTCGTCGCTTTTGGTTAAAACGGCAATATAGGGAATTTTTGAATTTTTTAGAAGTTGGATGCTCTCTTTAGTTTGCGGCATTACTCCGTCAACGCTGGAAACTATTAATAGTCCGACATCAGCCGCCTGCGCTCCGCGTCCGCGCATCTTAGAAAAGGCTTCATGGCCCGGGGTATCGATAAAAGTAATTTTACGCTTTTGTCCCTCATGGACAATTTCTATTTCCGAAGCACCGATTTTTTGCGTGATTCCGCCGTGTTCCCCAGAAGCGACATTGGTTTTCCGGATGGCGTCCAAAAGCGTGGTTTTACCGTGGTCAACGTGACCCAAAACCGCCACTACCGGCGGGTAGAATTCGTGCTTAGAACTGTTGTCATTTTTGCTATCCATAAATTCAGTAAATTTTTCGACAAGTTGATATTTTTGGAAAAAATATTCTCGCTCATATTAGCTAGTCTTGTCGGTTACCTTTTCTTTAGTTTCTTTGTTAATAGTTTTTTTATTCTGGGAGCCGGTAGCTAGTTCATTTGCAGGTGAACCGGAACTTAACTCAGTATCTGTTTTTTCTTCTGGTTTATCTGATGGTTGAGTTCCATTTAGTGAAGGCGGGGTTGTATTATTCTCGTCCACCGATTCCTGAACGGCACCTGCAACATGCGACTGACTGCCGGCGACCTTATCAGGTTTAACTTCTTCTACTGCTGACTTCGCGTCATCTGAAGCGGGCGGTGTGCCTGCGCTTACATCCGCTTGAACCGGCTGAGCGTCATCCTTCTCTTCTTCTTTTTCCTCCGGAGGAAGTTGTGACAGCTCGTCTTTGCCTTCAATTTCAATTCTGTATCCGGTCAATTTAGACGCCAAGCGTACATTTTGTCCGTCCCTGCCAATTGCCAAAGATAACTCTTCCGGCGCTACAAATACTCTAGCCACTTTCTCTTTTTCATCGATTTCAACCTGTAGCTGTTTGGCCGGCGACAACGCTTGGGTCACATAATTTTTCGGGTCTTCCTGCCATTGGATAATATCGATTTTCTCAATTCCGCTAAATTCCTGGATTATCGCCTGAACCCTGACGCCTTTTTGCCCGACACAGCTTCCGACAGGATCAATTCCCGATTGGTTCGAAGCGACCGCAATTTTACTGCGATTTCCCGGTTCTCTTTCAATCGCTTTGATTTCCACCGCACCCTGGGCAACTTCGGGCACTTCCCGCTTGAACAAACCCTCCAACAGCCCGTTGTTAACTCTGGAAACAACCACTTCTTCCCCTTTTAGCCCCTCTTTAATCTCCAAAACATAAACCGCCAATCTTTGATTAAGATGATATTTTTCATTGGGAATTTGTTCTTCCGGCGGCATCACCGCTTCGGTCTTACCGATATCGACAATGACATTTGGTCCGGCAAATCTTAGCACCATACCGTTAATTATGGTGCCGATTCTTAGCTTAAAATCGGAGATTATCGCTTCTTTCTCTTTTTCTCTGATTTTTTGCAAAATCACCTGTTTGGCGGTTTGGGCGGCGATTCTGCCAAAACCCGGAGGAGTAACGTCCTTATCGTCGAGGAAAATTTTTGCCTCTCCCGTGTTAGCGTCCAGCTCTGCTCTAAATTCTTCGATTTCCGTTCCAGGATGGTCCTTCCGATAAGCGGCCAAAATGGCGTTTTTGAC
Organism: Candidatus Levyibacteriota bacterium; assembly: GCA_049520155.1. Classification (GTDB taxonomy): domain Bacteria; phylum Patescibacteriota; class Microgenomatia; order Levybacterales; family UBA12049; genus DATKGX01. The sequence goes on along the minus strand of JBEKQB010000016.1, from coordinate 5,001 downwards.
CGTCTCTAAAACAATAGCCGGATCCAGGCCTCTTTCGTTTGAGACCTGATTCAAAGCTAGTGCGAATTCACTTCTCTGTATCGCCGGCATAATGTGCTCTAGTATACCATTATTTGTGCTTGGCTTCAATACGCTGATTAAGGTTCAATTTCTTTTAATACATTTAATAAATTGCCAATTTGTACGCTCAGTGCACGAAATTTTGAGTGAATTGTCAGGGGGATTCCTCAGATAGGCAAACCTGGATTGAGGAAGGGGTGAAATCCCCCGATAAATGAGCTCAGTCTTGAAAGCTGGAAACAAAGCTAACGGCAGTTTCTGTTTCTCTTGTCGGCACAAGAAAAAAAATTTATTGCGGAAAAAGAATAATTAAACTTTGCCCACCAAAATATTATTTAAGGAATCCACAGAAACTTGAATTTTGTCGCCGCGTTTAATTTCATCCCGAAGGATTTGTTGAGCAATTAAATCTTCAATTTTATCCTGAATAAATCTTCTTAAGGGTCTTGCGCCAAAATCTTTATCAAATCCCTCAGCCACGATTTTGGCAATGATCTTTTCGTCAAAATAAACGGTGATATCTTTAGCGGCCAATTCTTTGGCAACACTTATAAGCATTAACTTAACAATCTGTATTATTTCCGCCTGACCAAGCGGTTTAAAAGTGATGATGTCGTCAAAGCGGTTTAAAAGCTCCGGCTTAAAAATGCCTTGCGTTTCCAAAAAGTTAATCAGGTTTTGTTGGAACTGCTTATCAACCACGACACCTTTACCGACTTCTTCTCTAACGAACTCAGATGCGGCGTTGGAAGTGGCAATAATAATGCAGTTGGCAAAGGAGACAGTTTTCCCTTTATTGTCGGTCAGTCTGCCATCATCTAGAACCTGCAGGAATAAATCCAAAATTTGCTGGTCGGCTTTTTCAAACTCATCCAAAAGCACCAACGAATTCGGATTGTCATAGATTTCTTCTGTTAGCTGTCCTTTTTCGTCTCCTTCGCCCGGCCCTGCTCCTAAAAGTCTCCTGATTCCCTCCCCGCCGGCAAACTCGCTCATATCCAAACGGATCATCCTGGCACCTTCTCCAAAATATACGGCTGCTAAGGTTTTGGCCGTCTCGGTTTTTCCAACGCCGGTCGGCCCTAAAAACAAAAACGAAATCGGCTTTTCGGCCACGTTGAGCCCAGTTCGAAGCCTTCTGATCGCTTCGGAAATTGCAAACACCGCGTCTTCCTGGTCAACCATTCTTCTGTGAATTTCCGTTTCTAAATTAAGTAGGAGTGCTTTTTCGAGCGGTTTTGGCTCACCGACCGGAACTTTAATTCTTTTCTCGATTTGATTCAGAACGTCTTGTTCTTCGACTGTCCGGTTGCCGGAAACCATATCCGCGTTAGCCGTATCTTCCAAGAGAGTGACTGCGCTCCCAGGTAAAACTTTTTCTCGGGCGTAACGGTTAGCAAAATTACACGCTGCCAGCACCGCTTTATAAGTAATAACGACAGCGTCCTTTTCTTCAATCGTGGCCGCTTTCTTAAACAGCATTTGTAAAACTTCTTCTTTTGGCGGCTCGGCAAAATTAATCACCGTAAAATTATCCAAAAGTGTTCTAAGTGGCTCAAGAAAAGTTTTGTAGGCGCCCGGCGTCACTGTGGCAATAATTCGGATTTGCTTTTTTTGCAGATACGGAATTAAAGCGCCGGAAATATCCAAGTGGAAAGTTGAACTGCCCAAAGTATTTTGAAATTCCGGAATATAAATTATCACGTTTCCCGAGTGGGCAATTTCCGCAATTAAAGCGTTGATTCTGGATTCAATTTCTCCCTGATTTTGCGCACCGGCCATAAACGCATCCACCATCAATTGGAAAATTTTCTGGTGATACAAATTATCTTTTAATCTGCCCATAAAACTCTCGATCGCCAACTCTTTGACCGTTGATTCTTTGCCGCTACCGGCGTCTCCGACCAAGATTACACTGCTACCTTTATAGAGCGCTTCCGTTAGTTGCTGGAATTCGTTGTACCGTCGCATCGGGTCAATTCTGCCGCTTAAAAATTCGTGGCTTAAATCAAGCATGTATTTCTTGGTTTCCAAAGTCCAACCATAAACCCATTCTTCGGCAATCCCTTCTCCGGCAAAATTAACGATGGTTTGTTTTGGCGACTCCTCTTGGTCGTAAACGTGTCTTGCCCAAATTAAGATATTCATGAGGTCTTCTTCTTTAAGCTTATGGTTAAACAAGATTTTTGCCGACGGCTCAATCAATAATAGATAAGCGGTAAATAAATCCATGGTTGTCACATATTTCCCTTTTACTTCTTTAGCAAGATTGAACGAGGATTGGATGAGAGCCTGTTTATCGCCATCGATTAAAACGACCTCTTCAACCTTTAAATCGGCTTTGAGCATTATGAATTGGATTTGCGGAAGTTGAATTAGTTTTCTGATAATCTGTGACAGGGTTTTTTGCGTTTCCAAAATTCCTAATAATTCCAACGAAAACGAGTCAAGTGGCTCGGTGGAATTACTAAGAACTTCTACTTTGGGCTTTGTTTTGGCAACTTTAAACTTAAAGAAGATTTCAAATGCGATAAATAAAAGTAAAAGCGTTAAGCAAAAGTTGGGAACAAATTTGTTAATCAGCAGATAAGCTGACCCGATTGCAAAAAGAATAAACAGCAGCAGTCTGGCTAAAATTATTGCCGGTCCCGTATACCAAGTGTAAAATTTTGCAAAGCCTTTCATAGTTTAATCAGCGGCAAAATAAATGCCGCAATTGGCATAATTAAAAATATTAAGAACATTATTACTTCGGCTAAAATTAGCAGAATGAACAAGATTAAATCGGCAAAAATAAATAAACTTTTTATAATTATTCCCATAATTATTGAGAAACCGACCAATCCCTCGCGGTATTCGTTTTTCCAGGGTCTAAAAAAAGTTTTCAGCATTAAAGGTAGTGAGAAAACGCCAAAAAAAGCTTTATTTAAAGAAGCAAAGAAACGGAGGATATTACTTGGCGCTTCCAGATACCAAAACTTTATAAAGATGAAAGGAAACTTAATTAATTCCATGGACAGTTTACCCTTCCGAAGTCCTGAGTAAAATCGAAGGACGAAGGAGGGTACTTTTAGTTTAAATTATCGAGGGCAATTTTGCAATCTAATTAAATTGCTATAATAAGCTTATGAAAGCTTTCGAAGTTAATATTAACGGGAGAATATTAAACTACAGAAATTCCCGCGATTTGGATTTAAAAGACGTGGAAGATTTTTTTGCTAAAAAATATCAGGTGGTAAAAATTCGGCAAGTCAAAAGGCATGTGGTCGGAATTCTTGAAAAAGACGGCCGGAAATTATTTTTAAAACTAGCACCGACCGAAGGTATCAGTGCGGTTACCCAAAATGAATATCAATGGAATGGACAGTTTAATAAATTGGTTAATCGAGATTCCAAATTTTGCGTGCCGCAGAATTTTGAAAGCGGGTTCTATAAAGATAATCTTTTCTATCTGGTAACTGACTATTTCGACGGTGAACTTTACGTTAAAACACCAAGCAAAAATGAAAATCCGGGGTTGGTAGCAAATGACATTTCCCGAATTATTGATTTTGCTGAACTAGTCCAAGACTTACCGGTTGATGAATTTTCGCTCGAAGACAACGAAAATTATCTGGAAAGAAATTTCAGGAAAGTCGAATCCTGGTTTTATGATATTCCAAAAGAAATTGTCGAGAAGTTTGCGGTTGAAAAGCTGATGGGTTTCGTGGGAAAAAACTATCCTAATTTAGAGAGAAGAACGAGACACGGAGATTTTACCCCGTGGCACATGTTTAAGCTAGAAAACGGAAAAATAGGATTATTTGACGGAGAACGCGCGATGAGAAACGGGGTTGAATATTATGATGTTGCTTATTTTATCCAAAGGGTTTTCAGCGTTTTGGAAAATCAGAATTTTGCAAAAGCAATATTCTCACTTTTGAAAGAAAGGAATTATGATTTGGAAAAATTAAGAGTGGTTTTGGTATCTCGCGCCATCGGCGGATTTTTAGATGAATCGTTAAAGGAAAAGCCAAATTATAAAATCGCGGAAGAATTCAAAACCTGGACCCTCACTTTCTAGAACCAGCCGTGTTTTTTGGAGTCATCAAATTCTTTTAATAATTCTTTTTGATGTCCGGAAAGATTTTTGGGAATTGTTACTTTAATCCGCACATAATGGTCGCCGTAGCCGGAACCCCTAACTATTTTTACTCCTTTCCCTCGCAGTCGAATTAAAGTTTCGGGTTGAGTGCCGGAGGGAATTTTTATTTTTACGTTACCTTGAACTGTTTCAACCTCAATCGTATCGCCAAGCGCTGCTTGCGGAAAAGTAATTTCCTGTTCCGAAACAATATCATAGCCCTGCCGTTTGAATTTTCTGTCCGGCGTGACATCAATCACCACGTCATAGTCGCCAAAGCGGATTCTGGAACCATCATCAACTCCGGCGGGAATTTTGATGGTTTGGGTCTTACCTTCTAATTGAACTCTTTTGGTCGCACCTTTCACCGCTTCCATAAAAGAAATTGTGAGTGAATACGTGGACCGTCTTTGCGCCCGGCCAAACGGTGACGCTCCGCCAAAAAACTGCTCAAAAATTTCAAACGGGTCGGAAAAACCGCCGAAATCAAAATTCCCGCCATTGGTTGAATAAGTGTAAGTAAACGGACCCTGCTGTCCGCTAAATCCGCCGAACGGTCCCTGGCCACTTGGCCCGCCCTGTTCAAAAGCCGCCGCGCCAAACTGGTCGTAGGTTTGCCTTTTCTGCGCATCCGATAAAACTTCGTAAGCTTTATTGACTTCTTTAAACTTTTCTTCCGCCTCTTTCCCTTCATTCCTGTCCGGATGATATTGCAACGCTAATTTACGGTAAGCCCTTTTTATCTCAGCTTCTGTTGCGTTTTTGGAAACTCCTAAAATTTGATAATAATCACTGCTTGCCATAATTTAATTTTACCA
>JBEKQB010000015.1:0-9103 GCA_049520155.1 Candidatus Levyibacteriota bacterium | reverse complement strand
TGGCGCTTAAGTTATGCTTTTTTTCAAGTGTTTCCGAACCAACCGGCTCGGCTGTTTCAATGTACTCTTCAATTAAGCTTTTTAGAATTTCAACCTGTCTGGCTGTTAAATCATGCATAATTTCAGATAATTCTGAGAATTAGCAGTAATATAACACGACTGCCAATCCTTGTCAAGCCCCATTTCTAAAAAATCTGCTAAACTTGAATCATGCATAGGAAGAAAAGGAATTTTTGGCTTTTATTATTAAGTATTTTGAGTTTGGGAACTTTAGCTTATTTGGTTTTGAATTATTCTCCTTCTGAAAATTTATTATTAATCACTTATCATTTATCATTAATCCCTGTGTCCCTATTACTTCTTTTCCTCTTCATATTTTCTCTTTTCGGTTCTGTTTTAAAGAGTAAACGCCGCGGATTTTTATTAGGACTCTTGGTAATTTCTTATTTATTTTTGCGGCTGAACGGGTTGACTTCCCCATTTTTTGTAATTTTACTTTTAATACTATTCGGCGCAGTAGAATTGTTTTTCGTTAAGAGAAGTTAATCTGATATAATCTTGAGGCTATGAATAAATTTTATTTAACCACCGCTATCCCATACGTTAATGCCAGGCCGCATGTTGGCCACGCCTTGGAATTTGTCCAAGCCGATGTGATTAAACGTTCCCACCAAATTTTGGGTGATGAAACGCTTTTACTCTCCGGCGCGGATGAGAATTCTCTGAAAAATGTCCAGGCCGCCGAAAAGATAGGTGTCCCGGTCCAGGAATTGATCGACAAAAACTCCCTTTTGTTTGAAGAAATTGCCAAAAAACTAGACGTCGGATTTGATGTTTTCCAAAGAGGCAGCAGCGCCTATCATCATCAAGCATCGCAAGCGCTTTGGAAATTGTGCGTTCATGATATCTATAAAAAAACCTATACTGGGCTCTACTGCGTCGGCTGTGAGCTTTTCTACGAGAAAAGCGAATTGAATGAAAAAGGCGAATGTTTCGAACATCCCGGGAAACCGTTAGAAGAAGTGAGTGAAGAAAATTATTTCTTTAAACTCTCCAAATACCAAACTCAAATCCAAAAACTGATTGAAGAAGATGAACTGAAAATTTTTCCAGAATTTCGCAAAAACGAAGTGCTGGGATTTCTAAAAGAGGGTTTGCAGGATATCAGTATCTCAAGGAGTAACAAACGGGCCAAAAACTGGGGCGTTGCAGTGCCGAATGATAAAACTCAGAAGATGTATGTCTGGTTTGACGCTTTGAACATTTACCAATCAGGGATTGGTTTTATAAGCGATGAGAAAGAATACCAAAAATGGTGGCCAGCTGATTTACACGTCATCGGCAAGGGAATTATTCGCTTTCACGCTGTTTACTGGCCGGCGTTTTTGCTCTCCGCTGGTTTGCCTTTGCCAAAAGCTTTATTTGTCCATGGTTATCTTACGGTTGACGGACAAAAAATGTCTAAATCTTTAGGCAATGTTGCCGACCCGTTGGAATTCATTAATAAATACGGCGCAGATGCCCTGCGTTATTATCTCTTATCGCAATTTTCACCGTTTCAGGACGGCGATTTTTCCGAAAAGAAATTAATTGAAGTTTACAATTCCGATTTGGCCAACGGCTTGGGAAATTTAATCGCCAGAGTAGCCAAACTGTGCGAAACTGCTAATTTTAAACAAAGTCCTTCGGAGAATAATCATCATTTGATTGAAGAGATTGATGAGTATCAGAAACTTTTGAGCGAATACCGTTTCAATGAAACGTTGAGTTTGATTTGGGGGAAAATTACCAAAGTGGATAAATATATCAACGAGGAAAAACCTTGGGAATTATTGAAGACTCCCACCGGAAATTTAAAGCGGCCAATTAACACCATTTTGGAGCACGCGGTAGACGAGATTGAGGAAATCGCAGAATTGTTAGAACCGTTTTTACCCGACACCAGTGTGAAAATAAAAGCACAATTTACCAAAGCAGAAATTAAATCTTCTGCTCCCCTTTTTCCAAGGATTAGTTGACAAGAAAACTTATTTCCTGTTTAATGGAATAGTCATCAAGAGAGTTTCGCCCGAAAGGCGGACCGGCAACCGAAGATAAACGGTGCCAACTCCGAGAGGAAGATGAGGTCGCCTAGGCGACAAAATCAAACCTCTCGAACTTGAGAGGTTTTTTTATGAACGACTTTATTTTTACATCCGAGTCGGTCTGCGCTGGACACCCCGACAAAATTTGCGATTCAATCAGCGACGCTATATTGGACGAGGTTTTAAGACAAGATCCTAAAGGTCGGGTTGCTATCGAAACGTTAGCGTCTTTTAATAAAGTTGATATTGTCGGCGAAGTAACCACCACCGCCAAAGTCGATTACCCAAAAATCGCCCGGAAAAGAATTGGAGATTTAGGCTATACGAATCCTCTCTTTAACTTTACCGACCAATCGGAAATTGAAATTAATGTCCACGAACAATCGCCGGAAATTTCCGAAGGAGTAAGCATTAAAGGTGCCGGCGACCAGGGAATGATGTTTGGTTTTGCCTGCAGGGAAACAAAAAACTTAATGCCAATGCCTATCACCATCGCCCACCGGCTGGCACAAAGACTGGACGAAGTCAAAAAGATCACTCTTCCCTTTTTACGACCGGACGGAAAAACCCAAGTTACCGTTGAATATAAAAACGGCCTGCCTTACAAAATTTTACAAGTAGTGATTGCTGTTCCGCACGATGAGAAAAAGAAATTGCCGGAGGTGAAAAAAGCGCTTTATAAAGAAGTCGTTCAGAAAGTTTTAGACGAATTTGGTTTTAAAATCAGTGAGAAAGACTTGATTGTCAACGGCACCGGAGTTTGGCACATGCCCGGACCGGCCAGCGATGCGGGATTAACCGGCCGCAAAATTATTGTTGATACTTACGGTGGATACGCCAGAGTCGGCGGTGGAGGATTTTCCGGGAAAGACCCTACTAAGGTTGACAGGAGCGGGGCATACGCCGCGCGGTATTTGGCTAAACATGTTATCAGGGAGAACTTGGCTGATAAAGCCGAGGTGCGACTCGCCTATTTCATCGGCGCCAAAAAACCGGTGATGCTTGACATCGAAACTTTCGGGACGGAGAAAGCACCGGTTGAACTGATTAGACAATTTATGAAAGAAATTCTAGATACTTCCGTTGCCGGAATTATCGAAGCACTTGATTTGCAAAGACCGATTTATCTTCAGACTTCCGTCTACGGACACTTCGGGCGCCCCGAATTCTCCTGGGAAAAATAGTTATTGACAGCCAAAAAAAATAGTCCTATACTCCGATTAATGAAAAATAAGTGGTTGGTTATTATTGCAGTAATCATAATCGCCTTTATTCTTATTGGAGCAGGATTTTATTTCATGAAATCTTCAAAAGCTCCTGTTGCCGTAGTCCCTCATCAAGCAACGACTACTCAAACCGCCAAACCGCAAATCGTAAATAGAAACGCCATCACCGGGACAATCTTAAGTTTGATTGAAGGCGGAAAAACTATTTCCTGCACTATTACTTATCCCGACAATAAAGGCACAGGCACTATTTACGTCGGCAGCAGTCGAAAATTTGCCGGAGATTTTAACATGAAAGGTACCAATAATAGCAACGTGGTTGCCCACATGGTTTCCGACGGAACTTATGTTTACATGTGGTCGGCAGCTATGCCAATGGGCATTAAAATGAGTCTTCTGGCTGCAAGGAACGCCGCCAACAACACCCAGACAAACCAAAGCGTGAATCTTAACCAAACTGTTAACATGCAATGCAACCCTTGGACAGTTGATGAATCCAAATTTACGGTTCCGAGTAATGTGAGTTTTACGGACATGAGTAATTTAACCAAGCCGGCTCAGTCAACTACAGTTGCTCCGCAAACGGGAGCTTCTCCCTGCGACCAAATCCCTGCCGGACCGGCAAAGACGGCATGTCTTAACGCGATGCAATCTTCGGGTCAATAATCTGCTTTTTAATATCCCAAAACTGATTTACGGTTGTTCGTGGTCTTATTGTCGGGGAAAGTTTTCCAATGCGGTTTAACAAAAGTTCCCTGTCTAAAATAACCGTTTTGATAGCGAAGCATTCCCCCGTTTTTGTAACTTCTATGCGCTTTCACACTAAGCGAATTATACTACTCCTGGCAAGATTGAAAGATTGCTTTAAGGTATAATAATATCAGTAGCATGATTGATGCGCATTGCCATTTGAATTTTCAGGCTTTTGACAGCGACTACGACGCCGTTATAAAAAGGGCTTCCGAACAAGAAGTCGAATTGATAATTAATACCGGCACTTCGATTGAATCGAGTAGAAAGGCGGTCGAGCTGGCGCAAAAATATCAGAATTTGTACGCCATTGTCGGAATTCATCCTCACCATGCCGATAAAGTTAGCAAAGGCTGGGATAAAGAAATTAGCGCTTTGGCAAAAATGCCTAAAGTGGTCGGAATTGGTGAGGTAGGCATGGATTATTACAGTTATAAATCCAACGGTATTACCGACCCGAAACTACAGCGGGAAATTTTCGCCCGTCAGATTGAAATCTCTATCGAGAATAAACTACCTCTACAAATCCACGGACGCCATGCGGGAAAAGATATTTTGGAAGTTATTTCCGGGTATAAAGACAGGCTTCTGGAAATTCCGGGGATGTTTCATTGCTTTGCGGGTAATATTGATTATCTAAATAAAGTTTTAGATATGGGTTTTTACGTCGGGTTTGACGGCAATATTACCTATGAAGGTTTGGCACCAGGAGAAGATACCACACTTTCCGATTTGGTCGCAAAAACGCCGCTTGAAAGGATCATTGCCGAAACCGATGCTCCATATCTTCCCCCCGTTCCCCACCGCGGTAGCCGAAACGAACCTAGCTATGTTATAATTGTGGGTAATTCCATAGCGAAAATCAAAAACACTTCTTTTGCTGTAGTTAACAAAATGACATCCGATAACGCTAAGAAAGTTTTTAGATTATGACAAATTTTTTCAACACTTTATTCGCCCGTTATCCGGTAAAAACCAGACGAACGCTGGAAATCTTGCCGGGTTTTGTTTCTTGGTTTTTAATTTTGTTTCCCGTTTGGGGATCATTCTTGACCCCTTTGGCGGTTGCATATTTTATTTTGTTTTTCGATGTCTATTGGTTTTATAAATCATTTTCGCTGGCAATTACCGCTTTTATTGCTTCCCGAAAAATTAAGCAGGCAGAAAAACAGGACTGGTTAAAATTAGCAAAGCCGCTTGAAAACTTTGAGAAAGTTTCGCATGTCGTCGTTATCCCAAACTATAAGGAGAATCTTGAGAAATTAAGGAAAACACTAGAAAGTTTGAGTATCCAAACATTTCCCAGTAAAAGAATCTACGTCGTCTTAGCAATGGAGGAAAGAGAATTAGAAGCTAAGGACAGAGCAAAAAAACTAATTGCTGAATTTGGGAAAAAATTCGGGGCTGTTTTGGCCAGCTTCCATCCCGATATCGAAGGCGAAGTAAAAGGTAAATCTTCTAACGAAGCGTATGGAGGAAAACTGGCTTACAAAAAACTTGTTAAAACCGGAATTATCGATCTGGACTATGCAACTGTTTCTTCTGTTGATGCCGACTCGATTTTCGACCCACAGTACTTTGCCTATCTTACCGACAGTTTTTTAAAAGATGATAAAAAGTATACTAAATTCTGGCAATCGGCCAATGTTAATTACAATAATTTCTGGAGTGTGCCAGCCGCAATTCGGATAGTGTCTTTTTTCGGCAGCCTTTGGAGAACAGGCCTTCTGGTCCAAAAAGATAGGCTGGTTTCCAATTCTACTTATTCTTTATCGTTTAAACTTTTAGATGAAATCGGTTACTGGGATACCGATGTTATTCCGGAAGATTATAGAATCTTCTTTAAAGCTTTTTTCAAAAAACAAGGACAAGTTTATATGGAACCGCTATTTTTAAAAACCTCAATGGATGCTCCCCTTTCATCTTCTTATATCAAATCGCTAAAGAATAAATATCAACAGGAACGGCGTTGGAGTTGGGGCGTATCCGATGACGCATTATTTATAAAATGGTGGTTTACTGTTCCCGGAGTTCCTTTTGTCAGAAAAACTTTAATGCTTTTTAACGTTTTGGTTGATCACTTTCTCTGGCCGGTTAATTGGTTTATAATCACTATAGCGGCTAACATTATGCCTTTTGTAAATCCTGTTTTTTCCAGAACCACTCTCGGCTACAATTTACCAAAACTGGCGGGCTTTATCTTAACGCTTTGCCTTATCGCAACGATTATGATGTTTATCATCGATTATCGGCAGCGACCAAAGCACAACATGAAACATGCAAAGGCTCGACAACTGTTATTCCCTCTGGAGTTCATTCTCCTTCCGATCGTTGGGTTTTTCCTGTCCGCACTACCGGCTTTAATTTCGCATACTCAATTAATGCTTGGTAAAAGGTTGGAATATAAAGTTACAGAGAAACTTTAATTATGAGAATTCTGGCAAAGCTTGAAAAGGGTCGGGATGTCTGGTTTTTGATTGTGGCTTCTCTAGTCTTTTTTTTCTTGAGATTCCCATCGCTATTTGAACCCGACTGGTATGGAGACGAGGGAGTTTATCAAACATTGGGAATTGGCATAAGAGCAGGTAGACTTTTATACCGTGACATTTTCGATAATAAGCCTCCTCTACTTTATCTTTTCTACAGTTTTGTTTCTTCGGACCAATTCATGATAAGACTGTTGTCTTTGATTTTTGGTTTGTTCTCGGTAATTGTATTTTTTTACCTCTGCAAAAGACTGTTTGCAAATGTTAAAGCGAGCTACATTGCAACTGGGGTATTTGCGGTCTTATTTGGACTGCCTTTAATCGAAGGCAACATCGCAAATGCGGAGAACTTCATGCTGCTTTTAAATATTTCCGCCGGCTATCTGATTCTAAGGTCTTTAGATCGGAACCTAATAAAGCGTAAGTCTAGGATTTTGGTTCTAGCCGGACTAATCCTGGGACTTTCCTTTCTAATTAAAATTGTCGCCGTTTTTGATTTTGCCGCTTTCGTTGGGTTTTTGTTTTTTGCAAATTATTCAAAGAAAATCATTGATATTCTTAAAATCGAAAATTTTGTCAGAGAAATCAAAAGCCTTGTACCTTTTGTAATCGGCTTTTTTGTTCCTATTGCTATCACCATCGTTTATTTCATCTTTAATCATGCTTTCAAGGACTTTTTGACCGCCACCTTATTTTCTAATGTCGGCTATGTCGGCTACGGCAACCAATTCATTATCCCTCAGGGCTTTTTGATTCTCAAATTAATACTTTTGGGGAGTTTTTCGCTCTTTATTTTTTGGAAAAGGAAAATCTACGGGCTGCCTTTTGTCTTTGTTTCGCTGTGGCTTTCCTTCTCGCTTTTTAATGCTTATTTCTCGCAAAGGCCTTATACACATTATGTCCTGGCTATACTTCCGGCATTTTGTCTAGCAATTGGACTTTTTGCGCTTAATAAAAACTTTTCAAAACTGACCGGGGTTCTAATGCTTTCAACTTTTATCGCAGTTTTAATGAGCTTTAATTTTTATAGTAAAACTATTTTCTATTATCAAAATTTTGCTTCGTTTATATTGGGGAAACAAACTGTTACATCGTATGAGAAGTTTTTTGATGCCAGTACGCCACGCGACTACGAAATTGCTAATTATATAAACCTTTACGCCAAAACTTCCGATAATATATTTGTCTGGGGCAATAATGCCCAACTCTACAAGCTAACCGATAAACTTCCTCCGGGGAAATATACAGTGGCGTATCACATCACCAGCTATAAAGACGGAATTAGCAATACCGAAGCGGGACTAAGTAAAACAAAGCCTAAATTTATTATTGTTATGCCAAATGTTCCTTTCTTTCCGTTTTCTCTTGCCGGATATGACCGCCAAATAAATATTGAGGGTATAAATATTTATGAAAAACTTTATTAATAATATTACTTCCGATAAATTGGCTTACCGCGGGTTCTTGATTAGCTTTTTGCTAATGATTTTGACTATTGTTTATATTCTAGTCAATTACTCTAATCTTCCACCATTTATTCCAATTTTTAATCAGCTTCCTTGGGGCAATGACAGACTTACTCCTACATTAGGAATTTTTATATCAACAACTATTTTGGGCTTAATATTTCTTTTCAACATTGCCTTTACCTCAATCGTTTATAGCAAAAGCCCTTTGATTGCCAGGATGGTAGCCGCTGTTACACTAATTATTGCGGTTATGAATTTTCTTTTTATTATTAAGCTAATAACGCAAATAATTTAATGCCGAATTTTAATCTTACAATTTTCCCCTTGACCTTTTCCTTTCTAATAACGGTTGTAGCCACTCCCCTAAGTATTTTTACCCTTAAGAAATTTAATATCGTTGACGATCCTAAGAAACATAAGCATCCGGCAATAATTCATAAAAAACCGACTCCCAGAGGAGGCGGAATCCCACTTTTTATTGGAGTTTTGGTGGCGAGTATTTTTTTCTTGCCGTTAACAAAAATAATCATAGCAACATTAATTGCCGCGTTCTTTTCGCTTTTAATTGGCGTTATCGATGACAAATACGACCTCTCTCCTTATTTAAGATTTGTTATCAATATTCTCTGCGCCGTCTTGGTAGTTTTTATGGGGGCAAACATTCCTTTTATTACCAATCCCTTCGGAGGGATTCTAAATTTTAGTCATTTGCAAATTCCTTTGCTTGGCGGAACCGCGATCAGTTTTTTATCCTACGGCATTGCTGTTTTGTGGATTGTTTGGGTAATGAACATGTTAAACTGGAGTAAAGGCGTTGACGGGCAGATGCCGGGAATTGTGGCAATCTCGGCAATTGTGATTGGTATTTTAAGTCTCCGCTTTTCCCATTTAGATCAAACCAGCGCTACGGCGGCGACACTTTCTTTTATTGTAGCCGGTGCATCTTTAGGTTTTCTGATATTCAATTATTATCCAGCGAAAATTTTCCCTGGTTATGGAGCAACCGCAATTTATTTAATCTTAGCTGTCGCATCCATTCTCTCCGGGGCAAAACTGGCCACGGCAATTTTAGTAATGGGGGTACCGAT
>JBEKQB010000014.1:0-9219 GCA_049520155.1 Candidatus Levyibacteriota bacterium | reverse complement strand
GTGGGAGCGGACTGACAAACTCTACTCTCTCCTCTGTCTGCGGATGGAAAAAACTGATTTTTTGGGCGTGCAGAAAAAATCTTTGTAAAAGTTTCCGGTCGTCACGGGAAGTTTTCCGACCGGCATACAATTCATCACCAAAAATCGGATGATTAATGTATTTTAGATGTACTCGGATTTGGTGAGTGCGACCGGTTTTTGGATATAATTCCAGTAAACTAAGCTCTTCTTCCTTATTTTTAGAAATTTGAAATTTAAAATTTGAAATTACGCGGTAGCGCGTTACCGCTTCTTTTCCACCGGCTAAAACTCCAAACCTTTTCCTATTCCAAGGTAACCTTCCAACCGGCACGGATATTTCACCCTCTTCCGACTCCATTTTCCCATGAACCAGCGCGACATAAGTCTTTTCTACTTTTCTTTCTTTAAATTGCGCCTGAAGATTTTCGAAGCTTTCTTTATTTTTGGCCACGATTAAAATTCCCGAAGTCTCTTTATCAATCCTGTGAGCAACCCCGGCCCGTTTATAAAAGTCTGACTGCTCATCCACTTGCCACCTTCCATCTCCTATTTGCCACCCGCTCTCTAACCAATCTTGCACAGTCAGCTCATTTTTGGTTGTATCGGCCTTGTTAACAATTACTCCCGAAGGCTTATCAAGCACTAAAATATCTTTGTCTTCGTAAATTACTTTTATTCTGCTCATTTCCCCCCTAAAAACTTGTCCATTATCTCCTGGTTTAAAAGCAAAATTAACGAAGAAAATAATGCAATCAAAAGTAGTATGCTCTCCGGATTAAGAAAAGAAAAATCTTTAAGATTTAGGAAAAGTTTGGCTAGAAAATATAAAAAGGAAAAAATCGCCACGAAAATAAAACTCAAACTGCCGTCTTTTATTTCTCCTTTGGCGGAAAAGGGATAAATAATTTTACTAAAAAGCAGCAGCAAAACAATTGAAAAAACAAGCAATAAATTTGCAAAAAGTCCGACTTTACCAAGATGGATGACAAAATTGCCGATTAAGCCAATCGGCAAAACACCGATAAACGCCAGCGTGAACAGATCAAATATTTTTCCTGTAGGCATTTTTTGATATCGGCAATAAAAATAAATAAAAATTTCCGCGCCTAAGATTGCCCCGATTAAAGAAAGTCCAGCATAGTAATAAAAGGCTAAGAACCCTAAAGGGTTTAACAATACCGAAGTCGGATAGGATAAGACAAAAATAAATCTGGCGGAAAATAAGGCGACTATTCCGGTTAAAAAAACCGTGCTAAAAACTTTCGTCACGGGAATATCTTTTCTTGTCAGAACAAAATCGTCCCTAGAAAGATAATAAACAAGATAAAGGAATAGAAAAAAACAAACGAATATCACTAAAACCATATTAATCTCTGTCGGTAATAAAAATTCTAATTAGGGCAATTATTATTACTACTATTCCAGTTCCAGTTATGACCATCCTAACGCCGATTAAATCGGCTAAACCTCCAACCACGACCACCGGAACGATCGACATTACGCCAACCAATGAGCCTAGAACTCCATAGACTTTTCCCCTCCATTCATCGCTCGTTTCTTCCTGCAGAAGCGCATTCGACGGCACAAAAACAAAGGAAGTGGCAAAACCAAGGAGAAATGCTAATAAGACTGTGATGTGCAGCAACGTTATCTGCAAGAAGTGCGGCAAATAAAAATTGATAAAGTGAATAATCATTCTCGATTCTACTCTGGAGCCGTAAGGTAAAAGAAGAATTGAAATACCCATTAATAACATGCCAAATTTAGTCAAAGCAGACTTTGATTTTTTATGCAAAAAGCTCCCGATAATTAAGGCTCCCAAGGCAATTCCGACTACTGCCGGAAGCATAAAAACAGTCGGGAAACTTTCTACCCTAATCCTTAATACGTGCTCGGCGTAACCGGGACCAATCACGGCCAAAACCAAAATAAGGATTTGCGCCAAGGTCAAAGAAAAAAGCGCATGCGATAAAGTTTTTGTCTTGGAGATTAACTTTAGGACTGCGCTAATTTCTTCCTTAAAACCGACAACGACTGTAGCCTTTTTCGGCTCTATTTTTGACTTGCTACCTTTAATGAGGAAAGCAAAAAATCCGGCAATCAAAAATAAAGTTGCCAAAAAGATGAAAAGATTTGATTGTCCGAAAATAGAAATGACTGGTCCAGACATTGCATAAGCCAAAAAAATAGAAATATAAATTCCCATTCCAAATAGTGCGTTAGCCGACAAAAGCAACGGCTTTTCGACCAAAAGAGGAATAATGGGCGTTTCGGCGGGAACAAAAAATTGCGTCACAACCGAAACTCCAAAAGTAACCGCATAAATAACGGCCAGATTAGTATGTAAAAAGGCTAACGGGATAATCAATAAGGCCCTGATAATATTGGTGGCAAAGAGGACGGTTTTTTTGTTCCATCTATCAACTAACACGCCAGCGAAAATTCCAAACAGTATTGAAGGAATCGTAAAAGCCAGCACGACTCCGGAAACTGCGCTGTTGGAATTAGCTACACTAAAGGCAACAATTAAAAGCGCGAAATTGAAAAGATTCATTGAGAATTGGGAAAAGAATTCCGAAGCAATCAAATATGCAAAAGGCCTGATACGAAGAACTCTTAAAATAAGATTTTCTTTCATTTCTTTATTGGGCTTTCTCTGTATAAGCTCCGGTTCTGGTATCTACGCGGACCTTATCTCCGGTTTTAATAAAAGGAGGAACTTTGGTTGTCAATCCATTCTCCAAAACTGCATCTTTAAAAACATTAGTCGCGGAATTTCCTTTAACGCCAGGCGCCGTTTCAACCACTGTCAGAACTACTTTTGGTGGAAGATTAACCGACAACGGCTCTTCCTCCAGAAAACTGATTGAATAAATATCCCCCTCTTTTAAGAATTCGTCACCGTCAATAACTTTTAGGGGAACACTAATCTGCTCAAAAGTTTGCGGATTCATAAAATAAGCAAATTCTTGGTCTTTGTATAAATATTGGTAGTCACGTTTTAAAACCGTGACGTCATTAACCTTGGCGCCATTGATAAAACTTTTTTCCGTGGTGGAACCGCTTCTTAAATTTTTGACCTTAACTTTAATATTGGCACTTCCCCGCCCCATCTTAATATGCTCGTAGGATAAAACTTGTAATAAGTTTCCGTTTTCTTCAAAAATTACTCCAGATCTTAGCTCCGATACTACAATCATAATAATAAATTTAGAACGGTCCGCACACCGTGTCCAGTTCCCCCTTTCGGCCCAAGGTCATTTGACTTAGCGATAAACGCCGGCCCAGCAATATCCATGTGCGCCCAAGGAATATTGTCGACAAACTCTTCCAAAAAAAGCGCGGCGGTTATCGCTCCGCCGTATCTGGTATTAGGAATGTTGGCGATATCGGCAACTTCACTTTTATTCAACTCTTTATAGTCTTTTTCCAAGGGCAATTCCCACATTTTTTCGCCAGCTGCAGAAGCGGCTTTCTTTATATCTTGAGCCAAATCATGATTGTTGGAGAAAAGTCCGGTCACATCGGTTCCTAAGGCCACCAAGCAGGCCCCAGTTAAGGTTGCAAAGTCTAAAATCTTAGTCGCTTTTTCCTTAACCGCATACGATAAACTGTCTGCCATCGTCACTCTTCCCTCCGCGTCGGTATCGAGAATTTCTATGGTTTTCCCATTCATAGCCTTAACTACGTCACCGGGAACTAAAGATTTGCCTGAAATTAAATTTGGTGTTGCGGCTACAATTCCTAGGACCGAAAAGTTCGGTTTTATTTTGGAAATCACCGAAAAAACAGATAGCACAATTGCTGCGCCGGACATATCGCATTTCATATCCTGCATACCGTCGCCAGTTTTAACGTTTATTCCGCCGCTATCAAAAGTAATTCCTTTTCCAACCAACGCCAGTTTTTCCTTGCTTGAAACTTTGTCCGGAACGTATTCTAAAACGATAAATTTCGGCGCCGTATCTGCCGCACGGGCAATTCCCAAAAAAGCATTCATTCCTAATTTCTCCGCTTCTTTTTTATCAAAAACTTTACAAGCTATATGTTTTGCGTCCTTCTTAGCAATATCTTGAGCCACATTTGCCAGATAAGTTGGGGTGGCAATTGCTGCCTGCTCATTAACTAAATCCCTAGCTAAAATTGTCGCCTCGGCATAAACTTCTGCCTTTTCAATTCCCTCTTTAGCTGAGCGTGAATTTGAGCCGGAAATAATTACAGTCGCTAAATCTTTTTCGTCTTTTTCTTTGGTTTTGTATTTACTAAAGCTATAACTTCCCAAAATTAAACCCTCAGCTATTAATTGCGTTGATTCTTTTTGCGAAAGTGTTATTTCATCTTCGGAGGGAATTTGCAGAGCGGTTGAAGAAACTTTATTTTTGATTTTACCCGCTAACGAACCAGTCGCCCGCCTTAAATCGTCCGCAATGAATTCTTCTTTTTTGCCGAGTCCCAAAACAATAACTAGTTTCGCTAGGAAATCCCCCTGTAAATAAAAATCGAGGGTTTCCCCTCTTTTTGCTGTAAATTTTGCAGTTTCAATTGCCTTTGTAATATCTGCTTGAAGCTTAGCATTCAATCTCTTAAAGCTTGAAAGCAATTTTGGTTGCTTTCCTGTTTGAAACGCAAAAACTAAAACGGCATCTGTGGAAATTTTGCCCAAAGGATTAGCTGAAAATTCAAATTGCATATCCCCTATTCTAACATTCCAGCCTTCAAAAATAAAGCCTTATTATGAAGAAATTTTGAGGATTTATAACGTGTGGGCGAAGAGGGATTCGAACCCTCAAGACCTTGCGATCAATAGTTTTTGAGACTATCGCGTATACCGTTCCGCCACTCGCCCATCCTGATAATTATATCAAAATACTTAATAAATGCGCAAAAAATTAAACTAATCCTCAAGCATTTACCTTAGGACTAGTTTAATTTAATATTCACAACTTCTTGCGAAATTATAATGTTATACCACTTTATACCACTGGGTCTGGCGGAACGCCCGGAACCGGTGTCTGAGCTGGTGTTTGAACCGGTGGCTCAACTGGTGCTTGTGGCATTCCAGATGGCTCAGCTGGTGTTTGAACCGGTGGCTCAACTGGTGCTTGTGGCATTCCAGATGGCTCAGCTGGTGTTTGAACCGGTGCTGTTGGATTTATTGGTTGTTGTCCTGTTGTATTATCGTCCATTTAAAATATCACCTCCTCTGCGTTAAGATTTTCTCTAAGATTATCATAACCAAAAATGCTTACGGAAAGCAAGAGGGATTATAAACGAAAGCTATTCGGGTTCGTGTTTTTTCTCAACGTTGTAGAAGCGGATTCTGTCCCCACGGAACAAGAGGTCGATTTCACCCATTGGCCCGTTTCGGTGTTTGGCAATTAACAGTTTTGTCGGGATGACATCGGAAATTAAGTCCGGGTCGGGCCGATACAAGAACATCACGACATCTGCATCCTGTTCAATTGCTCCCGATTCCCTAAGGTCCGCCAGCTGCGGTTTTCTTTCTCCCCGGTGCTCTACCGCACGGGACAGCTGCGAAACTGCGATCACCGGGATTTTTAATTCTCTGGCCAAATTTTTCAAGCCTTGAGAAATAATCGAAACTTCCTGAACGCGGTTATCATATCTTCTGCCAGGGTCCGCCAGTTGTAAATAATCAACAACCAGAAGCTTAACACCATGTTCCATCTGTAATCTTCTGGCTTTAGTTCGCATTTCGGCGATGGAAATTCCCGGAGTATCATCAATAAAAATCGGCGCATCCGCCAATTGGCCCATCGCTGTGGATAGTTTTGTAAAATCCGGCTCGGAGAGCCTACCTGTTTTTAGTCGCCAGGCGTCAACATCAGCTTGTCCGACCAAAAGCCTATCAACCAATTCTTCCTGACTCATTTCTAAGGAGAACATTCCGACCGGAATTTTTTGCTCTACCGCAATATTTTGTGTAATATTGACAACCATGGCTGTTTTTCCCTGACCGGGACGTGACGCTAGAATAAGCAGATTCGAGGGTTGCATTCCCGAGAGAAGATTATCCAAATCGGTAAAACCGGAACGCACTCCCCGATAGCCTACTCCCTTTTTGTGCAACTCGTCGATTCTATCAAAACTTTCTGCCAAGCTATCTTTGATTGGCACAAATCCCTTTAGATTCCGTCCTTGAGAAATGGCAAAAATCGAAGTCTCTGCTTTATCCAAGAGCTCCCCCACCTCGCTATTCTCTTTAAATGAATTTTCGACAATCTGGGTTCCGACCGAAATTAAATTTCGTTTTGTCGAAGCCTCTTTAACCATTTCCGCATAATTTTCGATGTTGGCAGCCGTCGGAACGGAATTCACCAATTCCGAAAGATAAGAAGACTCGACTTTATCACCGTTCTTTATTTTTTTAAATTCTCTGCCTAGCGTAATGACATCAATCGGTTTTCTCTGCTCGTATAAAGACAGCATCGCATCGTAAATTATGCCGTTAATATCATTATAAAAATCTGCCGGCGCTAAAATTTGCGAAACTAACCCAATCGAATCTTTATCGATTAAAATTGCCCCCAACACACTTTGTTCTGCATCTTCGTTACGCGGAGGAGTTCTATCTGCCATATTATTTATTTAGTATTAAGACTTTAGTAGAAAATTCCCAAATTTACAAGATGCAAAATTAGGCCAAAACTAAGACTTCGGTTTCTTCCGGAAGCTTGTCTTCGGCGAAACTTATCTTTGTGGAAATCGCTGCGTCTTCTTTGCCTAAAGCCTTAGCGGTCTCTTTGGCTTTTAGGCCGTAAAGAACGACTATGCTTGGCTCCATGGCGGTAATCGCCGACTCGCTTACTTCCGTATCTGCGTTGACAACGACAATCTGATAATCACCGATTTTTTCCGTGGAAATCTGCTTTAAGGAGCTGGCTTTTGCCACCAACGCTCTCACATTTTCCGAAATTAGACTGAAGATTGAATCTCCATCCGACTTGATGCCGACAATTTTTAAACCGGAAACTTCATATTCACCCGGCTCGGTTATTACCACTCTGTAATTTGTAATTCGGTTAGCGTCGCCGTCTTTGCTGGTCAAAAGAATTGCATCCGCATCAAACTTTTGGATCGAGACTACCGGGTCAATTGCCAAGGTTGTTTTTTTACTCTTAATCTTAAGCGTTCTCTCACCGAGAATCTGAATGTCCATAGCAATAATCCTAACATACAAAGTTTTCCTTGACAAGCTAACACTTTTTTCGTATTATGGGTTACCGAATATGAAACAAGAAAGAGTTATCCTGTCGTTTGTTGCGGTTTTAATTGGCCTTTTGGCCGCAGGGATTGCCTTCTATTTTTATCAATCGACCAAAACTCTTCCTCCGTCAAACCAAATAACCGTAAACGCTCCCACGCCAACCCAAACTCCCAAACCCACTGTCTATATTTCTTTAAACACGCCTGACGACGAAACAATTGTCGCCAGTAAAACTTTAACCATTAACGGTAAAACAAATCCCAACGCCACCATCATTATCTACACCAATGCCGACCAGCAGGTAATTCAACCATCGAGCCAAGGAGACTTCTCGACCACTTTGACTTTGGACGATGGAGAAAATTTACTTAAGTTGATGTCTATTCTGCCGGGAGGAGAAGCAACAACTATACAAAGAACAGTCACTTATTCAACCGAAGATTTCTAGATGAAAAAACTTTTAATTTTAGTTTTTGTCTTAACATTTTTTGTTTCGAAGGATGCTGTTCTGGCGGCACCAACCCCAGCCCCAACAGCTGATCAAACGCTAATCGAACAGCTCGGCAACGAAATCGCTTCTAAAACCGCTCAGCTTAATCTGGTTGAGAAAAGGGGCATCATTGGAACCGTTACGGATTCTTCCAATGTCCAAATTACTTTAACTGACCCAAACGGCAATACGCGGTTTGTCGATGTTGACGAATTGACTAAATTTTCTTCCTCGTCTAACGCATCATTTGGTATTTCCGATATTACTAATGGAACGACGCTTGGCGTTTTAGGACTTTATAATAAGCAATCACGCCGGATTTTGGGCAGGGATATACAAATGATACCTTCCTTCCCCAACATTGTCTTTGGCGAAGTTTCGGCCATCGATAAAGTGAATTATGAAGTAACCGTCCTTAAAGGAAACGGCGGGAAAACGGTAATAGAGATTCAAGACATTACCAAAACTTCAGCTTTTACTTCAGGGGTTTTAACTAAATCGGGTTTTTCCAAAATACAAGGAGGGCAAACTGTTTCTGTCACCGGTTTCCCGGATAAGCAGGATCCTAATA
Source organism: Candidatus Levyibacteriota bacterium (assembly GCA_049520155.1). GTDB lineage: Bacteria > Patescibacteriota > Microgenomatia > Levybacterales > UBA12049 > DATKGX01. Next base: position 909 of record JBEKQB010000014.1, on the reverse strand, counting down.
AAATTATGGCTTCGCAAATAATAATTTTATCCGACATTCAGCTGGGTTATAATTTAAACCCTGTCAGCCCGACCATTATTCCTTCTACCGGCTCGGGAATTAAGCTTTATCCGCTAAAAAAATAATCTTTTATGAACAGACGACTGCAAGAGGTTAAAAATAGTTTAGGAAAAACCTTTGACGCAATTCTTGTCTCCTCTATCCCAAACATAATTTATTTAACAAATTTTAACGGTTTTTCCGATAAGGAGAGGGAGGCTTACCTGCTTTTAACAAAAAATGCTCATTACGTCTTTACCGATGGCAGATACGCGGAGGTTGCCAGCAAAATTAAAGGTTTTAAATTGGTTAGAACTTCTCCAAACAGAAATTTTGGGCAGGCGCTTAAAGGAATTGTTGGCAAAGAAAAAATTAAGAAACTGGAAATTGACGAACGCGATATAAAAGTGTCTGAAACCTTGCAGATAAAAAAGGTAGTTAAAACCTGCCCTGACAAAAATTTAATCGAAAAATTACGAGCGACAAAAGACACAACTGAAATTAAAAATATTCAAGCAGCCTGTAGGCTTGGCGACCAGGTCTTCGAATACATTCTTTCCGAAATAAAATTAGGAATAACCGAGAAAGAAATAGCAAATAAAATAGAAATATTTATCTTACAGAAAGGGACACAAATCTCCTTTAAACCCGTTGTTGCTTTCGCAGCAAACTCTTCTTCCCCACACCACGTTGCGGGAAATACGAAACTAAAGAAAAATAATATTGTTCTTTTGGACTTTGGAGTAAAGCTCAATAATTATTGCTCGGATATGACTAGAGTTGTTTTCTTTAAGAAAGCTACTGATAAACAAAAAAAGATTTACCAAACAGTCCTTGAGGCACAACTAAAAGCAGTTGAATTTATAAAAT
>JBEKQB010000013.1:0-9572 GCA_049520155.1 Candidatus Levyibacteriota bacterium | reverse complement strand
TTGCATTCGGTTTTGATAGATTGGTTGAAGCGATGGAGACTTTAAATTTATTCCCCACTAATCTTTACACGAGTAAAGTTTTAGTTGCTTTTGCTAACTCTGAACTTCAAGAAAAAGCTTTACAAATTGCCGGTGAATTAAGAAATAAAGAAATAAACAGTGAAGTTTATTTGGAAGATACCAGTTTGGAGAAGCAATTAAAATACGCCGACAAAAAACAAATTCCCTATGTAATAATTATTAATGATAAAGGATTAATGATGAGAAATATGAGTGAACGAACGCAAGAAGAATTAGCGTTTGAACAAATCCTCAAAGCCCTTTCCTAAATAGAATGACCATTGGGCTGATTGAAGGCTGCGAATTAGGAATTCTTGGCAAACAAGCTGGCGCCCCGGTCTTTAACTTCTATTTTAAAATCAAGAACTAATATAGAGATTATTCTTCAATGAATTTGAAGCGCGGACTCAGATCAGAGCTCTAAGATCTTCTACTATTAGTCCAACGTATCGATGAACGGGAGAAAACAGGATGTGGTCCGAAGGGCTCTGTTCTGTCAGCCAAAAAGATGGCTTCTCCCGTCTCCACGTCAAATTCTTCAACTGGCGGTAATTCGTAAACAAGAAACGTTGAAGAATCTGGAATGCGCTTTTCTCTTTTAATCAACGCCGCCCATCCTGCTGCATCTTCACCTGTCTCTACTAGAGCATGCGCGATAACGCTTGGTCTTTGACCTCCGGTAATTTCCAACAACACTATGTTTCCTTCTCCAAATTCTTCTAAACCTGCTTCCCCTGCCTCTTCCGGAGCACGTATAACAGCCAAGCCCAATCTTTGACCGACAAATTGATCGGGGGTTTTCCCCTCTTCATTAGCCTGAGCTTCGATTACGCTATATGCTTGTAATGTTTCTAATGGCCTCGGCATAAGTTTCCTAATTATAACACGAAGAGAAACTGGGATTGAATTAGGTTCGGTTTTGCGGTATAATTATTGGCGTGAAGCAAGGAATTCACCCACAATTTTTTGAAAACGCGCAGGTTATTTGCCAGTGCGGAAACAAATTTACGATTGGTTCAACCCAAGAAGTAATTCATGTGGAATTGTGCGACAAATGCCATCCTTTTTATACCGGCGAGCAAAGATTTGTTGATTCGGGCAGTAGAATTGAAAGATTCAATCAGAAAGTGGTTGCCGGACAACTTCACGTTACCAAGAAAAAAGAGAAAGACAAGCAAAAAGCCGACAATGCCCCCAAGACACTGCGCGAAATGTTAATGGACGCAGCTTAGCTCTCCCCTATGGATGATTATCGACAGGTCCAAATAAACGACTTGGATAAAAAGATTGAAGAAACAAAGCTTCTTCTTAAAGACCCCGAAATGGCCGAATTGGCCAAAAGCGAAATCGATAGTCTCGAACAGCAAAAACAAGAGATTCTGAAAACTTATGAAACCGATACTAGTGAACAAGTCTCGGATGATGAGTCTTTGGGAGAAAGAAACGTTTTAGTCCAAGTTAGTGGCGCGGCCGGTGGAGATGAAGCTACCAACTGGGGACAGGAGTTATTAAGGATGTATTCCCGCTATGCCCAAATGAAAGACTTTAAAGTCGAAGTGCTGGATGAAGACGTCGTTAAAATCGAGGGACGCGGAGCTTTCGAACTGCTGAAATTTGAAGCTGGCGTACACCGGGTGCAAAGAATTCCGACGACCGAAAAACGCGGCCGGGTACATACTTCGACCGCCACTGTTTCGGTTTTGCCGGAATTGGAAGATATTGATTTGCATATTAACCCGGACGATATTGAATTTGAAGCACACAGAAGTGGCGGGCATGGCGGACAAAACGTCAATAAAGTCTCTACCGCGGTGAGGCTTAAACATAAACCGACCGGCATCGTCGTTAATTGTCAGACACAACGCTTTCAGGCGCAAAATCGGGAACTGGCGATGGAAATGTTAAGGGCGAAACTCTGGGAAATTGAAGTTGAAAAACAACACGGCGAAATCGCCGGACTTAAAGCCACTCAAGTCGGACGCGGAATGCGTGCGGAAAAAATCAGGACATATAATTTTCCGCAGGACAGATTAACCGACCACCGCGTGAACAAATCATGGCGGAACCTCGAAGGGATAATGGACGGGAATTTGGATGCTGTGATAACGGAAATGAAAGCTCTTGAAACTCCAGTGGCCTAAACTAAATATTTAGTATCTTTTTCTTTTAGCTTTTCGATTTTATCCAAGTGGTCGTCTAAAATAATTTCCGCCATTTGTCTCCCACCGGCCAGATGCGGCAAAATGACATAATCGGCTCCTTCTTTATATAACAGCTTCGCGTCGTGAGAATCTAGCGCCATCATGACCACTTTGGCTCGCCGATTTTCGTGCTTTAATTCTTTCAGAAGCAACACATTATCTTCGGCATCGGGAATAGTTGAAATCACCATTTTTGCCTGGTCGAGTCTCGCCCGCTCCTGGATATCCAAATCGGCTATGTCGCCAAACAGCCGGTGCACTTTTTTATTTTCTAATTTCTTGAGAATGTTAGGATCAAAATCGACCACCACCACATCCATATCTTCTCTCTCCAAAGCTTCCATAATACTCTCCCCCATTTGGTCGCCACCAATTACCACCACATGATTATCTAAATTCTCTAAGCTATCTTCCTGTTCGCTAATTTCATCTTTTTTAAAATCATCCCTTTCCAAAAAACCCAAGTACGGCGCCATTTTCCGGTAAAGAAGTTTCGAGTTAATCAACCCGTAGGTCGAGACGAAAAAGCTGATTAGTCCGACAACCGTAATTAAAGAAACGACTCTCTGGTTAATCTGTCCCAGTTTATAGCCCATAAAAACCAGAATCAACGAAAACTCGGAAATTTGCGAAAGCGAAACGCCGGTCAAAAATGCCGTTCGCTTACGGTAGCCCATCGCCGCCATTACCAGCGTTACCAGAAGCGGCTTTATCCATAAAACAAATAAGGAGAAGAAAATTGCCGGGATGATAATTGACGGCAAATCCGCAAAAGACATTTGAATCCCCAAGAGTACGAAAAACAAGACGATGAAAAAGTCTCTAAGAATTTTAGCTTTGGCAATGATTTGGTAATTGGCCATTGTGTTGGCCAACGCTAGCCCGGCCAAGAATCCGCCGATTTCAATCGAGAAGCCGACATACGGCGAACTGACAATCGCCGCCAAACCGAAAACCCAAGCCAGACTGACTAAGAAAAGCGTTTCCGAAGATTTGGCGATAGACTCGATAAATTTGGGGAAAAAATGCCGGCTTAAAAGAGCGACGATTCCGACCAAAATTCCGCCTTTGATAAAAATCAGAATAACACTCATTAGCATATCCACTCCTTGAGTTTTAGTACTAAAACCGGACAGAAGCATAAGAAGCGCAATCGCCACAATATCCTGCGCCAATAGAATTCCGATTGAAAATTTCGAGTATAACGCATGCATTTCCCGTTTGTCGGATAAAAGTTTTATTACGATAATGGTTGAGGAGAAAGTCAGCGCCATTGCGATATAGAAGGACGAAAGAAGGTCAAAGCCGAAAAAAGTCGCCAGCGCAAATCCACCAAGGATAGTTAAACCGATTTGCCCAACCGCCGCAATTAGTAGTGACTTCCCCAGTGAAAATAGCTCGGAAACTTTAATTTCCAAACCAACCATAAATAACAGCAGCGTCACGCCGATTTGCGACATGGTTTGCAGAATATCCTGGTTGGAACTTTGGAAATAGTGAAAAAAACCGATGATAATTCCAGTTAAAATGTAAGCGAGGATTTCGGGTTGCTTAAGTAGCCGAAAGATAAAAGCCAATACTGCGGCCAGGCAGATGATTACCGTTAAATCAAGGAAAAAGTTCCCCACAACTATTTATACTATGATTGAACTTTCCCCGTCAATTGCCCGAGGGCTACTAGAGGTAGATGATTTCTTCTTCTAGAGCGACTCCGAACTTTTTTTGAACTTCGTCTTTAGCGAAATTAATAAGCGCTTTAACGTCTTTTGATTTGGCATTACCTAAGTTAATGATGAAATTTGGATGTTTATGCGAAATCTGTGCATCTCCAATCTTTTTTCCTTTGACTCCAGCCATCATCAGGAATTTTGCTGCTGGGATAACCGGAAACGGGTCAATTTTAACCGACGGCAGTAAAGTTTCTTTCCAGTTTTCCGGAATTTTATCCAGCTTGACATTCTTAAAAGTACTACCGATGCTGGGGAATTCCATTGGATGCTTTGCGTTGCGGTAATCGATTTTCCCCTGAATCGATTTTTTAATTGCAGTTTGTTCGCCTTTTCTTAGACTTAATGTAATCGATAAAATTATTTCGTTTTTGGCACTTGGGGTTTTAAAGATACTGTAACGGTAAGCAAAAGTGCATTCCCATTTATCACGGGTGATTTCTGTTAAGGTATCTAAATTTAGACTTAGCACCTCTTTGACGCTGTCTTTTGTTTCTCCGCCAAAAGCCCCGGCGTTACCCCGCACTGCCCCGCCGATTGTCCCGGGAAGTCCACCAGCCCACTCTAATCCAGATAAGGAATTGGCAATACAGAAATCTAAAAGGTCTGAAAGTAACACTCCCGAGCCAACAACAATATCTTGCCCCCTTTTCTTGATACCGCCAATTTGATTGTGTATAAATAAACCGTTGAATCCTTTTTCGCTAATTAGGAGGTTCGTTCCCGCACCCAGAACATAAAGTTTTTTCTTCTCTTTCGAAAATCGCGCCGACAATTTTTTCCATTCCCTTAATCCTTTTAATAATTCCTCTTTGGTTGAGACTTCTAAAAAATATGCGGCCGGTCCACCAATATGATAGCGACTGTAATCTTTAAGGGGAACGTTTTGCCTAAACATAAATTCTTTTTTATTCTAACACAAATTTTTAAGTTAGTCTGTGAGGCAGATTACTGGTTGGGAGCAGTCACTAAAGTTGCTTGAATGTCCAAAATTTTGCCGTTTCGCCAAACGGATATTTGCACCCTATCCCCGACTTTTTTCGTAGAGATAAGTGTCGCTAGCTCATGATTGTTGTCGACGGTAAGGCCATCAAATTTGGTGATAATATCACCCTGCATAATCCCCGCTTTATCGGCCGGTGAGCCGCTGACGACACTTTCCACATATGCCCCTTGCACGACATCATTTAAGAGCGCGACATTTTTGCTAATTGTGTTGTAAGAAACACCAAGATACGGCCGGTTAAATTGTCCGCCTTTGTTAAAATTGTCAATGGAAGTTTGCAGGATACTAATCGGCAGAGCAAAACCGATATTTTGTCCGCTTTGCGAAACGGCGGTGTTAATACCAATCACTTGCTCCGAAGAATTGACCAGCGGTCCGCCAGAATTTCCCGGGTTAATCGCTGCATCCGTTTGGATTACATTGTTAAGGTTTTCGATATAGCCCTGGAATTGGTCGCCGGCCGTAATAGTTCTGCCAAGTCCAGAAATTACGCCGGTTGTGACCGTATTGTTAAACTCGCCAAGCGCCGTACCAATCGCCACAACGTATTGCCCGACTTGCAGATGACTAGAATCGCCTAATGCCACGGGTTTTAGAGTTTTACCCGGATTTTGGTTTAAATCAACTTTTAAAAGCGCAATATCGTTTAACGGGTCCCGATAAATCTTCTGCACCGTGAAAGTTTTCTGGTCGTTAGTCACAATCTGATATTTCCCGCCAATATCGGAAACCACATGTTTATTAGTGGCAATTAAACCATCCGTCGTCACTACAAAACCGGAACCGATGGCTTGAGGTTGCGAGGGTGTTTGAGCTGGTTGTTGCGGTAAGCCAAAGATCTGGAACGGACCAAGATCAAGCGGCTGACTTTGGACGGGTGCTGCTTGTTCCACCACCGTTACCACCGACGGTCCGACATTTTTGACTATATTAATAGTCACCGACTCTTCCGTGACAACTTTTACTTGTGCAGTTGGTAAAGAAACATTCGGAAGAAATTGTAATTTGGAAAAGAAGTTTGGATATAACGCAAATATCTTTAGCCAAACTGCCAAAAAAGCAATTAAGACTAATAACATCAGCAGCAACTTTTTCATGACGTGTTTATTCTAGCAACTCAAAAACCGCTTTTTCAAGTTGGGTATCTTCGGCGGGATTTTTCGGGTCCAAACTGACTGGGACGTCTGGCGTTAAACCTTTTCCGTTAACCCAAGTGCCGTTTGGTGTCAACCATTTGGCAACGGTAACATGTAACCCCGCTCCGCCGCCCAAATCTTGCGCCTGTTGAACTGTTCCTTTACCATATGAGGTTTCCCCAACAAGAATAGCCCGTTTATTATCTCTTAAAGCTCCCGAAACGATTTCACTGGCCGACGCGCTACCTTTATTGATTAAAACAACGACTTTAATTTTTGGGTCAATCAACAATCCTTGTTGCTGATCCTGTCTCTGAGCTGTCAATTGATTCTGCGAAACCCCGTTATTATCTGAGCATGTTGGCACACAGTTAACTACTACATTGCCTTGCGGCAAAAATTCGCTCGCAATAAATTGTGCGTCAGATAAATAACCTCCGGGGTTGTTTCTTAAATCCAATACCACGCCTTTAATATTTTTATCCTGATTTATTTTACTACTTATTCCTTTGACTAAGTTCGCCCAGTCCTGATTGGTGCTATCGCCAAACTGCGATAATCTAATATAAGCAAACTCCGTACAACCGCTTCCGGAACAGGTATCTTTGCTCACATTTTTGCAACCATTTTGGTCGCAGTTTGCCGTCTCGATATTCATGGCTACACTCTTCACAGTTATAATGTCCCTGATTATTCTAATATCTACTTGCTTGCCACTTGCATGCTGAACAGTTAAAGTTACCGGCGTCCCTTTTGCTCCCCTAATTTCCGTGACAACCTTAGATAAATCAGCGCCTACAACAGATTGCCCGTCTACCTTAAGAATGATGTCCCCAGCTTTGATACCGTCTTTTTCCGCCGGGCTACCGTCTAAAGGCGCAATCACGATAATGTCTTTGTCTTTTGTACCCAGCTCCGCGCCGATACCCGAAAATTGTCCGGCAAGCCCTTGTTTGAAATCGTTATTTTGGACTGGTGGCAAATAGATTGTAAACGGGTCGCCTAGAGCCCCAACCATACCCGTAATCGCGCCGTCTAACATCTTCTGTTGGTCAAGTTTCGATTTATCGTAATAATTGGTCTCTAGACTTTGCCAAACGGTCCAGAAAGGATTAAAGTCAATGCTAACAACGCCAGGAGGTGGTTCTTTGCTGGCGACATTTATAACCGGTTTGAAATTCTGCCAATCGAGGTTGATTCTAGTTACTCCGAAGAAATATCCGACGCAAAACGCGATTAGAATAACTATCATTACTTGCAATGTTCTATTTTTCATAAGAGTACGATGCTTTTATTTTTCCCAAAAAGATAGATTTTTTTATCCTTATCTTTTACAAGTCTCTTAAAATCCTCTTCGCTAACTTCCAAAACCGGCATTCGGACGTGTTTTTCCACTAAGTCAATAAAATCGATATCTTTCAAGTTTTCCGTGATTATTCCTACCGCTTCCAAACCGATTGTTTTAAATAGATACAGATTATCAATCGCTTTGGTTAAAATAATTCTTCCTTTAATTCCTGTATTAAGCTTTGTTTCGTCCGAGTCGGCAAGGTACTCTATTTCTCCTTCGGCCTCTCCGCCGACTCCATCCAGAGCTAGAATTACTTCTTTGTCGGTTTTTAAAACAACCTTTTGATTATCGCAAAAATCTACCAATCCATCAACCGGTGAATTGATGGCTTTTAAGCTCTGTGTTCCCCCGCTAACCCTAATAACCAAATCGCCGCTAACTTCGTCAAGCTTAATAATTATTCCTGAAAATTCACTGATTATTTCTTTGGAGCCGAGTAAAGATTTTTTAAATGCCAAAACTTCTCCCGCGGAAACGCTGTCGCCTAAATTTTTCTTGAGCGAAGCGATGGCTTTTTGTGGAACAAGCTTTAAGTCATGAGCCACATGGATAATTTCCTCATGTCCTTTTCCCGCTCCCTCGGCAAGAATCTGGCCTGCTGCGACCTTGTCACCGACAGACACTTTTAAACTTAAGCCTTCTGGAAGAAGAATAGGCAGTAAAGTCATCTTCAAATTAAACTTTGACAACAAATGGTAGGAGTGCCAAATGTCTGGCTCTTTTTATCGCCCGGGTTACCCTTTTTTGGTGTTTCGAGCACAGTCCGCTTCGCACCCCCGAAATAATTTTTGCCCTGTCCGTAATAAACTTATTTAGAACCGCCGTTTCTTGAAACTCAGGTTCTTTTTTCTCGACACAAAAATAGCACTCTTTAGGAGTGTTTTTCGCAATTCTTTTTCTGATTATTTTTTTCTTTTTAGCCATTTAATTAATCCTTAGAATGGAATATCGTCCGGGGCAACTTCGTCTTCAGATGGAGCTTCTTGAACCAGTTCTTCTTTCTCTTTAACTGTTTTCTTTGCCGGAGTTTTTGCTTTTGGTTCTTCTTCGCTAACCGATTCTTCCGAAACTACCTCTTGCTCCCCGTTTCTTCTATTATCCAAAAGAATCATGTCGTTAATAATAATTTCCGTGGTTTGTTTCTGTGTTCCGTCCTGAGCAGTCCAACTTCTGGTCGTCAGTCGTCCCTCGACAAATACTTTTCGTCCTTTGGTCAAAAACTGTGAGCAAAGCTCCGCCAATTTATTCCAGGCTACAATGCGGTGGAACTCGACTTCTTCTTTTCTTTCCCCCGTATCGGTGGTCCAATTCCGGTTGGTCGCGATACTAAAAGAACAAACGGCTGTACCGCTGGGTGTGTATCTTAGCTCCGGGTCGCGGGTTAAATTGCCGATTAATTGAACTCTGTTTAAACTTCTTGCCATACTTTAATTAATTTTGATTTTTAAGTTTTGAATTTTGACTTAGCAGCATGTGCCTTAAAACATTTTCGTTCGCCATCAGTTTTTTTTCAAAATCTACCGGCAGCTTAGCTAATTCTAGCAGAAAATTCAAATAAAATCCCGACTTTTCTTTTTTGACAGCATAAGCCAAAGTTTTTTCTCCCCACTCTTCTTCTTTGGTAAACTTGGCGCCTTTTAAATAACTCTTAACTGTTTCGATAAATTTCTTCCTTGCGCTTTCGGATAAGGACGTTTTTAGAACTAAGACCAATTGGTATGTTCTCATGTGCTTCTAATCTTAGCAAAGTTGAGGTTGTAAATCAATAAAGAAAACGCCAATTGACAAAGTTTAGAACTTGAGTATAATCCAATTTACATGGCAGTTGAAAAATTGTTGAATTTTACTCACATTCTGCCAAGACCTATTGGAGAAAGAGTTGCTGCCTTGGCTTTAGTTGCAACCTTAAGCTCGGCTTGCAACGGCGAAGCTCCCAAACCAACTCCGCAAATCACTGCTTCACCAACTCCGATTACTACCGCAATTCCAACAGTAACTCCGGAAGTGACTTTATCACCAACGCCCGAACCAACCGCTACACCAATCCCAACCATTGAACCGACACCAACCCCAACGCCCGAGCCAACCCCA
>JBEKQB010000012.1:0-9947 GCA_049520155.1 Candidatus Levyibacteriota bacterium | reverse complement strand
AATTCCTAAAAGGTCGTGTTTACTTTCGGTTCGATAGAGGTCAACGTGATAGAAATTTCCCTGAGTCAAGTTGTAATGACGCAAAATTATAAAAGTGGGTGAAATAATTCTTTTTTTTATTCCCAATCCCCTTGCCAGTCCTTGAATAAAAGTGGTTTTACCGCTGCCTAAATCACCATAAAAAGCCAGAAAGTCTCCAGTCTGTAAGTCTTTGGAGAAATTTTCGGCAAAAGCCTGTGTTTCTTCTTTGCTATTAGAGATAAAATAATCTTTATTATTCATCCAAATTTTTCCTTCTTAAATTTTTAAGATGCAGGTTGAAAACTACTATAGCACAAGCGAGAAGAAAAACAATGCCAAGAGCGATCAAAATTTTGGGAAGCAAATTAGTTTCTCTATCCGAAGATATCTTTGCTTTCTGCGATTGGTCGATGGATAGCGGAATACTGTCTGTGGATAATGATTGTGTGAGGACAGAAATCCTTCCCGAACAAAACAGGCTTAAAAAGCAAAAAAGATAAATAGTAAGGGCAATCCTTTTTATCTTATTTCAATTATAAATTCTTGCTTCAACAATTACCAATCCGGAATAATTATCGTTTAGCGGTACGTTCATTGCCCCTTGATATAAAGGGTCGTTAATCATGAAAGTGCCGTCGCCATTTACCGAACGCAGCACTACCCAATGGTCGGCAATTGGCCCGCCGTCATAGGATAATCCTGCAATCACAGATTCTCCGGCCTTAAGATCGTTTCTTAGATCGTCAAGCGACGGCATGGAGACATCGCTAGCCGAATGTCCGTTGGCGGAAGGACCAGGTTTTAGAAAATAAGCCGTGTTGGCAAAAAAATTACCGGAATTGGCCGCTACGTCCGCAGGAGTAACCGAACCACCGTAATGAGTCACGACCATCGCATAGGAAGTCATTAAGCAACCAACATCCCAAATTTGCTCGTGGGAAAGTCCAATAAAATTATTGCCCCAATTCGCATCGCGTTGATTATAATATTTACCCCACCCATCGGATAAATCCTGATGCGGGATGCTTTGACCCCCAGGACCCACTCTAGAACGAGCAAAATTCTGTAAGGCAACTAGTTGAGCTTGGTATTCAGCAATTTGCTCTTCGGTGGTCGCTAAAAGTTGTTGTTGTACTTGATTTTCCTGGTTCAGTTTATCAGTCTGTACCTGCAGTTGTTGTTGTAAATCTGCTAATTGCTTTTTTTTGTCTTCGAAAATTGTTTTCTGATTCGAATAATCAACTTTTGCCTGTTGGGTATCATAAATTAATTGTTTATCGTGAGCTTGGGCGAGTTTTAGGTAATTGAGCCTGGTAAAAAAATCTGAAGCGCTGTTGGAAGTTAAGAGAATTTGAAATGGCTGAATAGTACCAACCTCATAAGTTGCGACAATCCTGCTGATAAGAACCGTAATTGAAGTATCTAATGTATTTTGCAGGCCGGAGATTTTTTTTGAGGCTGTGTCGATATCCAAAGTAACGCTGGTTATTTGTTCCTGAGTAGCTTCTATTTGATATTCTGTTAGCTTTATTTGATTACCTATTAACTCAATTTCCGAGGATAATGTTTGTTTTTGATTTTGCAAGTCACTTATTTTACTTGTGCAATCATCCACGCTTACGCAATCTTGAGAGTGAACAATTCCAGCACTAGCTACTAGAAGAGTAGCTGTCACAAGTAAGAGAACAATTTTCTTTATTCCAAAATTCATAAATCATACATTCTAAAGAATAATAAAAGCTATTTTGAATATCTTAAAACGGCTACGAAACTCGATACGGCACCCAAGAAAACGGCGAAAGCTATTTCCAGTCCCAAAAGAGTCAATAAATCGATGTTTGATGCCGGCAAAACCGGAATACCTTTTAGAAATGACTCCAGAAACGGACTAGCGTATAAAAGTCCCGCTGTTGCGATGGACCATCCCACAACCGCACCAATAACCCCATACAAAATTCCTTCCGTTAAGAATGGCCAACGGATATACCAATTGGTCGCGCCGATCAGCTTCATTATTTCGATGTCCTCTTTTTTCTGGGAAATTTTTATACCGATGATAGTTGCCATAATAAAGATTGAGACCAAAGATAGCAGAATCACTAAGATAATTCCGATTTTTCGAATCGCGCTCGTCCATGTAGTTAAAGTCGAAACAACATCTTTTTGATAGATAACATCCGAGACAATTGCCGACTTATTAAGCATATTCGAAATCGCTCCCATATCTTCGATTTTGACGGTTGAAATTTCAAACGAAGCAGGTAAAACATCTGCCGTTACCAAGTCCAAGAGCAGAGGGTCATTTGCATTCTGCTCCCTATAGATTTTGAGCGCATCATTTTTGGAGACGAATTTTATCGATGCAATTTTCCCAGTCGCCTGTAGTTGATTTTCCAGTTTGTTAATATCCTCTTGACTGGCTTCATTTCGGAAAAACGCGGTCACCTGAGGTTTCGATTCAAAATAGTTGATGACTTTCGATGAACCGACCAAAAGAAAAGTAAAAAAGGAAATCGCCAAAAAAGTCAAGGTCATTATTAGAATTGCCGCCAAAGCCTGATACGGCGACCTTCTAATATTCTTCCAAGCGGTTTTTGTAAAATTCATTCTTTCTCCTCTTCGGCTGAGCTGGATTTCGCTTCGCTCAACTTTCCTTTCTCGTCTTTATTTTCGTGATGTTTTTCCGAAACCTTCTTAGCTTTTTCCTCGTCAACGATTTTCCCTTTTTCAATATGAATAATTCTTTTCCCTAAGCTTTTAATTACATCCCGATTATGCGTTGCCATCACCACTGTTGTCCCTCTTTTATTAATATCCGACAACAGTTTGACGATCTCCCATGATGTGGCGGCGTCCAAATTTCCCGTCGGCTCATCCGCTAAAAGTATTTCCGGCGATAAAACCAATGCTCTGGCGATGGCCACTCTTTGCACTTCTCCGCCTGAAAGCTGAATAGGAAATTTATCTTTATGTTCCGTCAATCCAACCAGTCCTAAGGCCGATTCGACTATCTTAACCGCTTCTTCGGCGCTTGCCCCAGCCACCTCAAGCGGTAACAATACATTCTCAAAAACAGTTCTGTCCAAAAGTAATTTTAAATCTTGGAAAACGACACCGACATTTTTTCTTAAAGTGGGAATTTTATTTTTGGGCAGATTTACCACATCCCATCCGTTGACTAAGATATTTCCCTCTGTTGGTAAAGTATCACGTATTAAGAGCCTGAAGATGGTCGTCTTTCCGGCACCTGTCGAACCAACCAGGAAAACAAATTCTCCTTTATCGACATTGAGAGATACATCCGACAATCCAAAAACGCCGGTGCCAAATTTTTTAGAGACTTTGTCAAGTTTTATCATTGCAGAATTTGAATTCTTCCTACATCCATTAGCCAGCCCGCATATTGGGCTTTTTGAGTTTGACCCCAAACCTTAATTGACTTCCCCACAAATTGCGATAAGTCCACTGATGAGGATGTAAGATAAACGTTTTGACTGTCTCCACCCGGTCGCACTAAATGATAAGCTCCCTCGCCGTCAATACCTCCTTCCTTAAGCGTGCCTTGAGCCGTATCTTTAAATGTAGTAGTATCGTTTGAACCAATAATTGTTCCTGCGGCAACCGATGAACCGTTGGAAACTGTTCCAGTTTTTATTCCCTTTATCGAAAGAGTATTGAATTGGGAGACTAAATAACCGCTTAAAACACCAACAACTACAACGCCAATCAAAATGGCTACAACTTTGGGCGTGAACGCACTTTTAAGACTGTCCGAGTTAAAATTGCGAATTAATGGCTGAGCTTGATTTTGTTTTTGTTCTTGAACCTGGTCTATGTTTTTATCCATCTTTTACCTTCACCTCCTCTATTAAGTAAACCATATTCTGCTACTTTTGGCAACCCTTGAGGCTATAATTTTCTCAATTCTTCATCGATAAATTCATCTAAATCGCCATTGAGAACCGCCTCGGCGTTGGAAGTTTCATAATTTGTGCGTAAATCCTTAACCATTTTATACGGGTGGAGTACATACGAACGGATTTGATTTCCCCAGCCCGGCGTTTTATATCCTCCCTTGAGACTTGCTTCCTGTTTTTTTCTTTCCTCTTCCTGCAAAAGCCACAGTTTTGCGCGCAAAATCTTGAGAGCATATTCCCTGTTTTGCCCCTGATAACGTTGGCTTTGCGCCGTGACTACGATTCCGGTTGGAATATGCTTCAACCGGACGGCCGTTGAAACTTTATTGACATTTTGTCCGCCGTGTCCGCCGCTTCGGTAAAAATCCCAATCCAAATCTTCATCTTTGATTTCAATTTCCGCACTTTCTTCAATCTCAGGCATTACCTCAACCAACGCAAATGATGTTTGTCTTAAATTATCGGCATTAAACGGCGACTGACGGACTAATCGATGTACGCCCGCTTCTCCTTTTAAAAAACCGTAGGCGTAATCACCGGTTACCTGAACCGTAATGCTTTTCAGGCCCGCTTCTTCACCTGGCGTTTCCTCAATTACTTCATGCGCCCAACCTTTTTTGTCGAAAAACCGTGTATACATGCGGTAAAGCATATTGGTCCAATCCATTGCTTCGACTCCACCTTGTCCAGCATGCAATTCCATGATTGCCGATCCACTGTCGTAAGCACCCGTAAAATATAAGAGTTCTTCCACCTCATCTAATAATTTTTCTGTCTGAGTAAAATCACCGACTGATGATAATTCGGAAAGCTTTTCTATTTTGGCGACTTCATTTTGAAGAGTAGATAGCTCTTTCATTTTTGAGGAAGCATTTTTATGGTCTTTCCAAAAATCCGGATGCGTACTTTCTGCCTCGATCTCTCTTATCTTTTGCCTTTTCTCCTCGACATCAAATTTTTCTCTGACTTTTTTAATCCGTGCAGTTAACTCTTCCATAGCTAAAAATTGTTGCAAATCTGCTCACAAGTTGTTTTGACTTGATCCCGGGGATAATTCTGTAGTGCTTTTAGGTCATTGATTACTTTTTGAACCTGGGGCGAGGAAGAGGCAATCTCGACTAGATTGACGTTTTGTGCTTCTGCTTTTAAATTATTTAATTGGTCTTGAACGCTATTTTTAATGTTCGGAACTATTTGCGTAGCCGCTCCCTTAACATCAGGTGCTACCACAGGCGGAGAAGGATTCAAGTTTTCCCCTAAAATTAAAGTTTTTGCTTCAAAACCGATTCCAATTAAAACTACCGCGGCAATTAGAAAAAGAAGAATTTTCTTTTTATCCCACTGCTCTTCCTCTTTTGGAGCTTCTTTCATGAAGTAATTGTAGATTAATTCATAGGTGTTTTGCAATCTTTTCCTATGCTATAATAATTTTACTGATGAATATCCTACAAGCAGTAATCCTCTCCATTGTCGAAGGAGTTTCGGAATTCCTACCGATTTCCTCAACCGGCCATATGATTCTAGCTGCCGACATTCTTAAAGTCGCCCAAACCGGTTTTGTCAAAGATTTTGAAATCATTATTCAGCTTGGCGCGATACTGGCAATTGTGGTTTTGTATTGGAACAGTCTTTTTAAAAGTATCGAGGTTTGGAAAAGAATCATTGTCGCCTTTATTCCGACCGGAATTATCGGTTTATTGCTTTTTAAGATTGTCAAGAATTATCTGCTTGGCAATTTATACATCACCTTGATTTCACTCTTCGTCGGCGGTATTATTTTGATTTTATTGGAACTGATTTATAAAGAAAAAGAGCATCATATTGAGACAATCGAAAAAATGACTCTGCCGAAAGCCTTTGTGATCGGTCTTTTCCAAGCTATTGCGATTATTCCGGGTGTTTCCCGGTCCGCGGCCACCATTGTCGGCGCTTTATTTTTGGGGACCAAAAGAAAAGCGGCAGCCGAATTTTCCTTTATCTTGGCTGTTCCGACCATGCTTGCGGCAACGGGGTTAGATTTAATCAAAACCAATTTCTCATATTCGTTGAATGAATGGGTAATATTGGCGGTTGGTTTTTTCGGAGCGTTTATTGTCGCTCTTGTCTCCGTTAAATTGTTTTTGCAGTATGTCCAACGGAATAATTTTATAATTTTCGGGGTTTATCGAATCATCGCGGCCATTCTGTTTTATTTGATTGTGATAAGATAATTTAGCTTTTTTTCGCCTCTTCGATATCTTTTAACAATTCTTTCTTGAGCTCTCGTAAAGACCGATTTAATTTCTCTTCGATATTTTGCACTTTTTCCAGCAAATGTTTCCAAGTTTCTTCATGATTATCAGCCACCAGATTCTTAAGGAATATTTTCTTATCTTCCTCGGAAAGCTCGGACAAGACGGTATTAATAACCGTAGCATGAATATTCGTCTCGGCTAAAGATAATAGATGCCCACGTTCATCCTCCGACAAATCCATTCCCGAAAGACTTAAATATATTTCGTTTATTTCAACTAAATGACTGTAAAAATGTTTGCCCTTCATAGCTTAATAAGAAACCGGGCCCAAAGGAATTGTATCATTCGGGTCATCGATAAAAAAATATAAAACCGGCCCTCTTTGTGAACCGTCAACTCTTTCCAAATAACTCATCACTTCCGGCGAACCGCCTAATTGCTTACCTGTCCACGGAGACGGCCCGGCGTCGGCGATGTCAGCCACAATTGCTTTGCCGTTCTGTGGATTAACTACCAGCATTTTGCGGTATTTGAAAAAATCCGTATATTCTTTAGGATTACTGTCAAAACCCGGCGCAAGAAAAGTTTGTACCGCAATGTAATATTTTTCTCGGTCGATATCTTTTTGCGTCAGAGTCCCCGATGAGTCGGTAAAATATCCCCAGGCACCAAGTCCCTGTGTCATTCCGTATGCCCAGTATTGTTGGGTATCGGCATTATTATTGAAGTGAGTAAAAATATTATCTCCTGGAAATCTTGGTAGGTGTTGCTCCAAGCCAATTATCCCATAAGTCGTATTCAGCTTTTTCCCATCTAACTCGGCCGAAACAGGAATACCGAAATCTCTGGTTAAAATTTCACTGACATTTTTCTCTTCATCGGAAGTCAAAGGTCTGACATCGCTTGGCAAAACATTCCTTAAATCATAAACTAAGAACACTTTTCGATCGATTGTTTGACTAACTTGGGTACTGGTAGTCGATAAAACGGAAATCTTTGCAGCGGCCGGCGAAGCCAATAGAAAGATACTCGCTAATGACCCTACTGCCAGTTGTTTTGAATTATCGGCTAACCACTTAAAAGCGTCTTGATGTTTCTCAAAAATTTCCGTTTGGAGACTGCGGTGGCGATTCGTCCACTTTTCGGCGAGGAGTTTATATTGAAAGCTCTTTGCGGGCATACTTAAATCATAACAAATTGAGGCAAAGAAGCAAAACTAATTCGGATAGTGACACTTTTTATATTTTTTACCAGAGCCGCACCAACAGGGATCGTTTCGACCAAGTTTCTTTTTATTAATATCTGTTGGTAAACTACTGCTTGGTTTTTGAACTGATGTTGAAACTTCCGCACCTGAATTGCCGCCGGCCGGTTGGGCGGTAATATGATGGTGATGCTCTTGAATTTCGGGCGGTGCTTGGACTTGAATTTTGTAGATCCGGTGTACGACTTCATCATCGATGGCGTTGATTAATTGTTCAAACATTTTATACGCTTCATTTTTGTACTCAACTAACGGATCTTTTTGCCCATATCCTCTAAGTCCAATTCCCTGTCTTAAATTTTCGATGGCGTCCAAGTGATCCATCCACAAATTATCAATTACCGAAAGTAAAACAAACTTTTCTACCTGCCGCATCAACTCTGGTCCTATTTGTTTTTCTTTAGTTTGATAAATATCATCTGCTAGGCGATTGAGAAAATTAATTTTTTCTTCCATCGAACTAATCTGCTCTAATTGGCTGGTAATTTGCTTTAGGGAATTTTCGTCAAAAGGAATAATAGTTGAGAATTTTTCCACGATCTGCTCTATCGGAGAACTTTCCGCAGGATTAGCTGTATACATCGTCACGATGGCGGCAATTGATGAATGTATTTTTTCTAAAATTTCTGTTTTTAAATCATCCGATTTACTTTCGGTTTCTAATGTTTTTCTTCTTCGGCTGTAAATTATTTCTCTTTGCTTGTTTAGAACGTCGTCATATTCCACCAAATGTTTTCTGATGTCGAAATTATAACCTTCAACTTTTATCTGCGCCTGTTCGATGGCCCGAGAAACCAACGGATGTTGCAGCGGCACATTTTCAGGCATGTTAAAGCGGGTCATCAGTCCCGAAATCGTATCTCCGCCGAAAAGCCGCATGATATCGTCGTCCAGTCCGACAAAAAATTGCGACAAGCCCGGGTCACCTTGTCGGCCGGAGCGTCCTCTCAATTGGTTATCAATTCTTCTTGATTCATGTCGTTCGGTACCGATAACATACAATCCGCCGGCGTCTAAAATTTCCTGGTGCTTTTTCTCCCACTCTTTTAGGCCGTTAGCGTCTTTTGGCGGCTCGCCCCCCAAAATAATATCGACTCCCCTTCCTGCCATGTTAGTGGCAACCGTGACTGCGCCTTTTTCGCCGGCTTTAGCGATAATTTCCGCCTCTCTTTCATGGTTTTTAGCGTTTAGAACTTCGTGTTTTATCCCTTTTCTTTTGAGAAGTTCCGAAACAATTTCATTTTTTTCAATTGAAGTCGTACCGACTAAGACCGGCTGTCCTTTGGCATGGGCTTTTTCGATTTCCGCCGCCACCGCCGAGTATTTTGCCGGGGCAGTTTTGTAAATTGCGTCCGATTTGTCCTCCCTAATCATTGGCCGGTGTGTCGGGATAACGACTACGTCCAGTTTATAGATTTTATGGAATTCTTCGGCCTCGGTGACTGCGGTACCCGTCATTCCCGCCAAACGTTCATACATTCTAAAATAGTTCTGCAGCGAGACTGTGGCCAAAGTTTTTGACTCCCGCTGAATCGGGACATTTTCTTTGGCCTCAATCGCCTGATGTAATCCTTCCGATAACCTTCGCCCAACCATTAACCGACCAGTAAACTCATCGACCAAAATTACTTCATTATCTTTAACAATGTAATCTTTTTCCTTATGGAAAAGCGTACGGGCTTTTAAGGCCGCCTCGAGATGATAAACCGTATCAAAATCTTTTTCGTAGATATTGGCAATGCCATAAATTTTTTCAATTTTTCCAATGCCGTGGTCGGTTAAGTGCGCCGTTCTTAATTTCTCGTCAATTTTATAATCTATTTCCGGATTTAACTTATCAACCAATTTGGCGTACTCGTAATATTTTTGCGCCGGCGCTTCATCGGGCGCAGAAATGATGTGCGGAGTCCTGGCTTCATCGATTAAAACCGAGTCGACTTCATCAACAATGGCATAGTAAAAACCGCGTTGCACTAAACTTTCGGCGTCTTGCGCCATGTTGTCGCGAAGATAATCAAAACCATACTCGGAATTTATGCCGTAAACAATGTCGGCTCTATAAGCTTCCTTACGCGAAATTGGTCTTAAATGTGCAAGCCTTTCATCGTGGACCTCTTTATTGCTAAATTCTGGGTCGTAAATAAACGATTCTTCGCTAATCATTGACGCAGTCGTAAGCCCGAGAAAATGGAAAATTGGCCCCATCCACCCCGCATCTCTTCTGGCTAAGTAATCATTGACTGTAACCAAGTGAACGCCTTTACCGGTTAAAGCGTGCAAGTAAAGCGCCGGAGTGGCGGATAAAGTTTTTCCTTCTCCGGTTTTTTGCTCGGCAATTTTTCCCTCCGAGAGAACAATTGCCGCCATTAGCTGGACATCAAAATATCTTTGTCCGATGGTGCGGTAAGCGGCTTCACGAACCAACGCAAACGCTTCCGGAAGAATATTTGTGAGCGGTTCTCCTTCTTCTATTCTTTCTTTAAATTCTTTGGTCTTTTTCGGGAAGACTTC
>JBEKQB010000011.1:0-10572 GCA_049520155.1 Candidatus Levyibacteriota bacterium | reverse complement strand
AGACGGAAGAATTTGGCTATCGCATACTTCGATTGAAGTTTTGGAACGCTGCCCGAAATGTTTTTGGTTTCAGATAAACAAAGGGATTAGGCAGCCGGAAGGAATTGTTTCGCGTCTGGCCAATCGTTTCGATGTGGTCATCAAGAACTATTTCGACAAGTTCCGGGCAACGGGGGAGCTGCCGCCAATGGTTAAAGGGAAACTTATCGGAAAAATTCAAAATCCCTTTCAGGAAAAATATTTCGTGCGGATTAATGATAAATACGGCTTTTACGGAAAATTGGATGAGTGTCTAGAGAATGAGGCAGGGGAGTTGTCACCGGTTGATTTTAAAACTTCCAGCTCCGACCCAAGAGAGAAAGAAATTTTAAGTGCTTACCAATCGCAAATCGACGATTATGTTTTCCTGATTAAAGAGAACGGCAAAAAAGTGACGGGCAAAGGATTTTTTGTTTATTTCTTTCCCGATTTGGGAAGCGAGTTGCACGACGGGTTTCCGATGATAATCCACGTCGAAAAATTGAAAGGCGAGCCCAATCGAACTTCAGAAAGAATAGAAAACGCCATCAAGGTTTTGGAGGAAAAAATGCCCCAGTCAAACCCCGAGTGCCCGTTCTGCAACTACCGAAAGAAAGCGGAAGAAGCGGAAAAATAAATTACTTGTTGACATTTAATTCTTGGAAATATATATTAATCAATAACTGCCGGAAGGCAGTTTTTTGTAAATGATACCACCGGATAATCGATACGAGACTCCAGGGGCAAGAGGAGAAGGAGAGTTAGCTACTCCGCTAGGTTTTGTCGAGATGCTAAGGGCAAGACAAGCATCTGCAAACACTCTACTTTGTGTCGGACTAGATCCAGTTGTCGCAAATATTCCTGATTCTTTTAAGAAGCGCTGGATGCTTGCAACGGACAAAGATGTAGCTCATCAGAGCGCAGCTTGGATTGGAAAGTTTAATGAAGAAATAGTGGATGCCGTTGCTCATTATGTTTCCGCCTTTAAGCCTAACGTTGCTCTTTACGAGAGATACGGAGTGGCAGGCTGGCAGGCCCTGAAGAGCACCATCAGATATATTAAATCACTTCATCCAGACATTCCAGTTATCTTGGATGCTAAAAGAGCCGATATTGGAGCTAGTAATCAAGGGTATGTAGATATGGTTAAAGATCTTGGAGCAGACGCAATAACTGTAAATCCATATTTCGGGATCGAAGGAGAAGGTGCGTTAGGCCCGTTCTTAAACATGGAAGATATGGGAGTAATTATTCTTTGCAGAACTTCAAATCCTGAAGCAGCTCAAATGCAGGATGTAATCGTCAAAGATCCTGTACTTGGAGAAGTGCCCTACTACATGATGATCGCGCGTATGGCAGAAGAAGCAAGGCAGAAAAATCCAAACGTTGCTATAGTGGTTGGGGCGACAGCACCAGGGCAGTTAAGAGCGGCAAGGGAAATTTTTAAGGGACAAATTCTTGTTCCGGGGCTTGGAAAACAAGGAGGAACGGCGCCGGATTTGATGCAGGCTTTTGATGATGAAGGTTTTGGAGTGATAGCCAATAACGCTTCAGCAATTATTCACGCTTCCAGAGAAGATGATTATGCGCAAGCTGCAACGCAGAAAGCAAGGGAGTGGAGAGACAAAATAAATGCAGTAAGAGAAGCATCGGCAATAAAAATGCCAGACAGAGCAAAAGTTGTAGAAGCAATGACTCTTGTCCAACGTACAGTAGCGGAAATGATGCTTACGGCAGTGGTTGACGGAAAGCTTACGCGAAGAATCGGGGCGCCTGGTTCGTTTGAATATCCGAAAAAGGAAGGAAGATTTCCAATGGTTACGATTGCTCAGGACCCCGAACATGAATTTGCAGGAGCTGCAAATCAAAAGGATCCGCAAAATCCGGACATACCACTTCTTCCGTATTATGCAAATTTAAGAGGAGGAACGCAGGAGAATTATAAAGTAATGGCAAGAGCATTAGCAGAAGCATTAGCAAAGAATGAAATTTCTTTTGATTATATTACGGGAATTCCAAGTACGGGCAATGCAATTGCCATAGCTCTGGCCGGGCTTCTCGGAAAACAATATTATGAAATTTTGGAAAAGTCTGGAGAGGGTACGGACAGAGAATTTCACGTAAGGGCATTTAGAGACGATGAACCAAGACCAGAACCCGATGCGCGAGCGCTTCTTATTGATGACCTTATAACAAGGGCTAGGACAAAAAAAGAAGCAGAGGAAGAACTTGTTAAGAGTGGGTTTGAAGTTTCAGGACATGGTGTGGTGTATGACCGCGAAGAAGGGGGAATGGAAGAAATGCAAGAAGCCGGTATTGAAATCGTCGCTGGTTTAACCGCAACTCAGCTTTTTGCAGTAGCCCGGGAAATAGGCAAGGTTTCGGATGAAGGCTACGATACGATATTGGGCAAAATTGTAAATGGCAAGAGAGAAAGAGCGCTTAAGCGCGCAGCATAAACTTTTAATTCCACACAAAGCTTGCGGTCTGATGCCGTCCGGAGTATAGTTAATTTTCAGGAAATCTTCAGATTATTCCAGCAAAATTAAGCAATGAAAAAATATTTTCAGATAACATTTGTTTTAGGAGTTTTTGGAATACTGGTTTTTTTGAGGGAACTAAAAGGCAATGATATGCCGGTAGTAAGTATTCAAAACGCAAATAATCAAAACCCAACGCCCGCGTCAAATACGGCTGGCGCAACGTCAAGTTCAAGTTTTTCTCAATCAACGTCAACGGCGGGTTCATATAAGAATGGGAATTACGTCGGCAGTGTTCAAGACGCTTTCTATGGAAATATTCAAGTTCAAGTTTCAATCTCAAACGGAAGAATCACTGCTGTAACTTTCTTACAATATCCAAATGACAACCGGACGTCGCAATATGTTAATAGTCAGGCAGATCCGATATTGGCACAAGAAGCTATTCAAGCGCAAAGTTCACAAGTTAATATTGTCTCTGGAGCTTCTGCTTCCAGTCAGGCTTTTCAAGCTTCTTTGGCAGACGCTTTATCTCAAGCAAAATGAAAAAACAAGCGACAATCATGGGAATGCCGGTAACCGTTGAAGTTGTTGGCAGTGGTGTCACTGCTGAAGACATTCAAGAAGTTTTTGCATACCTGCACTACATCGATAAGAAATTTAGCACTTATAAAAAAGACAGCGAGATCTCGCAAATTAACAGGGGAGAAATCAATAATGCAGATTACAGCAGTGAAATGAAAAAAGTTCTAGCATTGTGCGAGGAAACAAAAAAAGCAACCGACGGATATTTTGACGTAAATATTAAGGGAATTATTGATCCGTCGGGAATTGTCAAAGGTTACGCGATTTGGCAAGCCGCGCAAATCCTTAAAAAAAAAGGTTACCAAAATTTTTATGTTGAAATCGCCGGAGATATTCAGGCTTTCGGCAAAAACGAAGATAGGGAAGATTGGAAAGTCGGTATTCAGAATCCTTTCAATCCAAAAGAAATAGTCAAAGTTCTCAAGCTTTCGAGTAAAGGCATTGCGACTTCGGGAAATTATCAAAGGGGAAAGCATATTTTAAATCCGAAAACAAATTTACCAGCGGATGAGATTGCCTGCATTAGCGTAATCGGGCCAAATGTTTACGAAGCGGATAGATTCGCAACTGCGGCTTTTGCGATGGGTGAAAAAGGGATAGAATTTATCGGAAGACTAAAGGGCTTTGCCGGGTATATGATTAAAAATAATCAAATTGCGGTGATGACGAGTGGCTTTGAAGAATACGCCTTATGAAATTTATCGATGCTTTCTTAAATCAAATTACAATGTACAAGCTAGCGTTATATTATTTAGCTGGCTTGATTGGCGTTGCGGCTCTATTAAGTTTTCTTGGCATCTTACAATTTAATGGACTGGATATTATTTTATCTTCGCTAATTGTAGTGGCTGTCTGTTATGTCACAAACTATATTTTGGCAAAAATGTTTAAAGCGGTGACCAATACTGAATCTGTTTACATCACCGCTTTGATTCTGACCCTAATTATTCCGACTAGGCTACCCGTGAATTTAATGTTTCTAATCGGCGCTTCGGCGGTAGCTATGGCCGCCAAATATCTTTTGACAATCGAAAAGCGGCACATTTTTAATCCAGTGGCCGTTTCGGTGGTGGCAATTTCATTGCTATCACCTGAACACGCGGCGACTTGGTGGGTCGGGACGCCGTTGATGTTACCGTTTGTTTTGATGGGTGGATTTCTGCTGCTTAGAAAAATTCAAAGATGGAAGATGGTGCTTATTTTTTTAGCCACCTATTTGTTAATTATCGGAGCGGGTTCACTTTTGGTCAGCGGTTCATTAATGTCGGTAATTACCCTTTGGCAAAAAAGCATTCTTTATTCTCCGGTTTTCTTCTTTTCGTTTGTGATGTTAACCGAGCCTTTAACTTCTCCCGCCACCGAAAAACAGAGAGAAAACTATTCTGTTGTGACGGCGCTTTTCTTCGCCACTCCTCAACTGCGGTTTATCAGTATCGGATTAACGCCGGAAATGGCGCTTTGCTTAGGGAATATTTTTTCTTATTTAATCAGCCCGAATTATAGACTGGATCTTGTTTTAAAATCTAAACTACAACTTTCAAGAGACACATTTCTATTCGGTTTTCAAAAGCCAAAGGGCTTCAATTTTATTCCCGGTCAGTATATGGAATGGACTCTGCCACATTCAAAGCCGGATAGCCGGGGAAACAGGCGCTATTTCAGCATCTCCTCATCACCAACCGAAAACGAAATTACGATGACGGTTAAATTTTATGACAAAGCCAGTTCCTATAAAAAGGAATTGCTAAATTTACAAAGCAGTAAGCAGATAGTGGCCGCTCAGGTGGCGGGCGATTTTGTTCTTCCTCAAAATTTAAAAGCACCGTTGGTATTAATTGCCGGGGGAGTCGGGATTGCGCCATTTCGGAGCATGATTCAATATATTATAGACAAAGGCTTAACGGTTGATATCGTTTTAATTTTTACCAATAGAATCAAGGCAGATATTTTATTTAGCGATGTTTTCAAAAGAGCTGAAGGTAATGGAGTGAAGACAATTTATAATTTAACCGATGTCCAAAATATTCCCCAAGACTGGCAAGGCTCGACGGGATATATTACCGCCGAAAAAATTAAGCAGTTAATTCCGGATTTTCAAAACCGGTTTTATTATTTGTCTGGCCCGCAGCTAATGGTGCAAAATTTCGAAGGCGAACTTTTAAAGGCAGGAATTGCTAAAAAACAAATCAAAACCGATTTCTTCCCCGGTTATAGCGAAAAATAAAAGCTAATTTAAGTTTGTTATAAAAAGAATTGGCCGCAAGAATAACGGCAATGGAAGTTACAGTATAAATTAAGGGTATAAAAAGTTTGATATTCCTGATCAAACTTAAACCCAAAACCGCATTTAAGATTATCCCAAAATAAGTAAAGACAAGCGGGTGCCAGGCAAATAAGATAAGCGAATTCCGGCCGATTTTTTCAAGCAATGAATTTTTGTTCAGGATTACGCTAAAAGAAATCCAGGCAAAAATTCCGCTGAAGGCCGCAATATAAAAGGAGAAATAATTATTCAGGTGGCCAAGTCGCATATCGATTTGTTGTCCGTAAGTATTAAAATCGATGGTTGAAACAAAAGCCCCAACAATTAAAAGCAAAACGAACAGCAGATATTTGTATTTAAAGAGTAGTGATTTGGCTTTTTCCGAATTATTCCACAAAAAGCCCACTCCGTAAAAAACGACAGCGGAAATGGCGGTTTCCGCACCGAAAGGCAGCTTAATATTGGAGGCGAAAACGGAAAGCAGATATCCGAAAACTGAAAAGCAAAGCAAGACAAAAATAAGTGAACGGGTTTTACTAAAAAGCTGGGCAACAACGGCAAACAAAATTCTGGTGACAAAAAGCGTAGGCAAAAACCACAAAACGTCGTTAAATACCATCAAGCCGTTATTACTGTTGCCATAAAAAATGCTTAAAAATTGTTTAATAACTGCGGGAGAAAAAAGATTGTAAGTTTTTAATCCCACTAACCATAGAACATAAAAAATGAAAGCAAAAATAAAATAGGGGACAAGTAACCTTTTGGCGGATTTTTTCAGAAAAGTAAAAAAGTTGCCGTATTTCTTATGGTCGTAGACAAGCCCCGAAAGAAAGAAAAACAAAGGAATATGAAAGGCGTAGAAAAGGTAGCGGAAATCGTGACTTCCTAGCATGTGCGCGTAGATGATAAAAATAATACCGATTCCTCGGGAGATGTCGATCCAGTGCACGCGCTCTGTCTGCATTTTTTAAAGTATTACACTGTTGGGAAAAACTGTCAAATCTTGCAAAAAACAAACGCCTATTTTGCCAGGCGTCTGTTTTTAGACAGTAAAGATTTTATGGAGTTGGCGTTGGCGTTATCGATGGTCTTGGTCCAAATCTTCCCCGAAAACCGCCCATACCATTTGTTCCTCTTGGTCCGCCTGGTCCACCCATTCCTGCAAACGGCATTACATAATTAATGTTAATGCCTTGAGACTGTGCCCAGGCTTTAAGCGTAGCTTGCATTGCCTGCATTTGCGTTCTTCTCTGCGTTCCGGTTAGTCCAGCTAAAGGATATTGACTGTTCAAAGCCGAAAGTTCGGCTAAGATGGCTGATTCTTGAGCACTAGTTATTTTCCCGCTCGAAACCAACTTATCTAGTCTGGTTTGTTCTTGAGCTTGAATTTGCGCCGGTGTCAGCGTCGGACGCGGCCTAATAGTTGCTTTTACTTGGCTTTTATACTGATTGACCGCCGATTGGACTTGGGGTTGACTTAGTCCGAATTTTTGCTCAATAAACTGAATTAGCCCTTGAAAAAAGTTGAGATGGTTATTTCCCGTTGTGCTTTGAGCAAAAGCCGACGGAGCAATAAACAACGCCGTTGTTACAAGCGTAAGTATTGTCAAACCAACCGTAATTTTTTGCTTATTCATATCTTCACCCCCTTTTCTTTTATTTGTCTATCGTAAAGGATATTCCTTAGAGAAAGCTGAGTACTTTTAGACGGAAAAAGACGAGGACTTGACTAAATAAAAATTTTGGGACTACAATTAAGATATGGAAAAGAAAATGATTCAGGTGCATGCCTTTACGGTGCATCTATATACAATTGCGATTGTCTTGCTGATTTTACTGCTGGCAGTTTTAGGCCTTAAATATCTTCATCTAAAGTGGTCGCTAGAGAATTACACCCGCTCGACTATCTGGATGAACCAGCAAGGTAAGCCAATGGGCCAGATAAGCGATTATGCACTAATTATCGCGGACGGCGCAGCGCAATATATCGTCTCCGCGGATCTGGAAAATTACGTGACAACCGTCTCCAAAGATTTAAACCGCAACATCGTGGTTCTGGATAAAAACCAAAAGATATTGGCAGATACAATCTCCGCCAATATAGGAAAAACCTACAATTTCGATTTAAACGGGGTTATTAAATTAACACTTTCCGATGGGGTTACGCGTACGTTCGGAGAGCGAAGCAAAGACTATCCCAATGGCATAACCGAGGTAGTTGTGCCGATGAAAAACGCTAAAGGCGAAACGATTGGTGCGGTGCTTGTTTCCAATACTCAAGTTTTCCACTAATTCCTCATTTAACAAAAGGTAAAAAGGTGAAATATCAAATTCATGCCATTACGGACCGGAAGTTGCTATCGGGGTGGGAGTATTAGACAAACTTGGCGTTGGAGTATTGGCTGGCGCAGTACTAGCAGTACTAGGAGTTGGCGTGGGAGTTGGAGTGGTTGTTGAGGAGCCGCTAAAAACTATACTGGGATTATTGTTGTTAGTATCGGTGACGGCAAAGTTACTGGTAGTATCTTGAATAGTAAACGTATCTGTGCCGGCATTTTGCGAAGTAATATTAAAAGTAGCGACGCCGTTTTGCGCTTGAACACTCACCGGCGGCGCGGAGCCATTCACAATCAGACTGGAATCATTAGAAGTTTGCGAAAAAGTTAAGTTATCTGACGAAATAATATTTTTTCCGCAATCACGAAGATCAACCGTAAACGTTACAGTGGAGCCGGTAGCGGCGTTAACCGGAGATGTAGGATAAACGTCGGAATACCAGGAATTCACAACTCCATTAGCAGTAGAACAATTGGAGTTCCCGGAAGAACTACCGCTATTATTAAACGTGATGCTGGGATTATTGTTATTAATGTTAGTGACGGTAAAGTTACTGGTGGTATCCTGCACAACTAAAGTGACGGTGCCGTTAACCTGCGAGGTAACGGTAAAACTGGCGACGCCGTTTTGCGTAGTCACGGTAGCAGGAAGACTATTGCCATTAATTTTTGTGTTGGAATCGCCCGAACTTAAGGAAACATTCAAGTTATCGGAAACCGGCGCGGTATTTTCGTTGCAGTCGCGGATATAAACGTACAAAGTAATGGAACCGGTATTGGTTGATGCAGCCGAAGGATTGGGATAAACGTCGGAATACCAGGAATTTGGCGTACCGGCACCGGTAGTACAGTTGGAGTTGCCTGTAGAAGAAGTTGTCGTAGTAGGAGTATAGACCGGCAAGGGCGCAATGGTGGGCAAAGGCGCAAAAGTCGGGAAAGGCGTTGGCACTACGTAGTTGTCATCAGACCAGGCGGAATTATCAACGCTATTATTAGAAGAGGGAGTGGGAATAGTAATAGTCGGGAGCGAATTATCAGCTTTGGTAGAATTAAAAATTTCATCGCTATTACTGCCGGGAGTTTGGTTCATCTTGGATAGTAGATACCCTCGGTACCACATTGCAACCACAATAAAGGCAATAAAAGAAATTAAGATTGTGAGCGAAATTTTATGCTTAATTAAAAATGCCATTATTTTTTCGACCGGTTCTATATTTAATCGGGGCAAATGGGGGAATTTAGGTAATTTTGGTAGTTTAAGTAATTTAAGTTTCATGCCAAAATTATACCACTAATAGTGTCATAGAAAGGTGAAGTCTAGCTGAAAATTAGCAGTGGTATAATATTTTTATGCATCTCTTAAAATACTTAGCAATTATCGGAAATGTAGTTTTCATTTTGTGGGTTACGTACAACGGTATTGATGAAGGATTCAAAGGCACTCCGGTTCAACTCGCTTCATATATTGGATTAACCGCTGTTCTGGTTCTGGATATTTTTCTTCTCACCCGCAAAAAATAATTGACAACAGGCAAAAAGTGGAGTAAAGTTCACGTATGAATCAAAGTAAAGCAAGTGGGCCATATAAAGATAACCTTACTCCTGCAAGTCCGCGAACAGAGGGAATAGTTTCCTCACAAGAATTTGAGCCAGAACATCGCCCAAGTTTGGCTTACAGACTTAGCCGTCGTCGACTTACATTGACCGACGCAGAAGACCATAGGGCTATGAGGGGACCCAGTTTAGAGTCACTCTATTAATTTCCACATTTGACAACGAGAGAAAGGGGGAGTTAACTTACCGCTTTTTTAACGAGGGTGGCGATTTTTGCTTCTTCGGCGGGGGTTAACTTTGTAAGCGCAAAGGTGACCGGCCAGATATTGCCATCGTCCAAATTGGCTGCGTCGCTAAAGCCTATTGTTAAGTACCTCGTTTTAAATCTAGCCGCACTTTGGAAAAAGCAAACAACCTTGCCGTCTTTGTTAGCATAAGCGGGCATCCCGTACCAAGTTTTTGGCGTTAGGGTTGGCGCGCTTTTTTTAATTAGGGCATGCAGTTTTTCACTCAAAATCCTATCCGGTTCCGGCATCGCGGCAATCTTTATTAGCACTGCGGATTCATCATTGGTTTTATCCGTCGCTAGTTCTTGGGCGCGTTCTCTCATCGCCGCTTTTTCCGCGTCCGAGAATCCTTTGACTTTTTTCATATTCGTATCTTATCGCAATTTTATTATAAATAATGTAATCTTGATTACAATTTGACAACGAGGGAGAAGGGGAGTTATCTGACTGGAGAAATTAAGAAATAATGGGCAAAAGTAAGATTTCCTCCGTAAGCTAACTCTTCTAGGCCAAGTGTTAAATCTAATTCCGCTACGTGCGCCAAAACTCGATAACTATAATTCCAGTCTCCGTCGGCTGCCGGAATATAATCTTCACGTAGTCTTGTTCTTGGGCCGGCTTCTTCAAGTGATTTTTTAAGTTGCGCCGAAAGTTGTCCTTCGGTAATTCCAATTCTTGCTAATTCTTCGCGACCAACAGTTCCGCCGGCATAAAGCCTGGTTATCTTTTCTCCATTTTCCAATACGGCAAGTTCCTGTCCGCCGCCTCTTTGATGGGCAAACCATTGGTCGACGTAAATTCCGCCTTTGCCATCAGTAAAAAAACTTTGTTCACCGACAAAACCACCACGTCTAACACGTTCAAAACCTGATTTACCGGCATAACCCGCGGAGAGTCCGGCGGCTAGTAATCTTTCTGTTTCTGTTATTTTCATGGGCCGATTATATCACAAGATTGACAATGGGTAAAAAGGGGGAAGCTTAAGCTGTCGGATGCACTAGATATGGCCATTGTTCGGGGTGTTCTGCTGTTACAAGTCTTGCTATACC
>JBEKQB010000010.1:0-10574 GCA_049520155.1 Candidatus Levyibacteriota bacterium | reverse complement strand
GAAACTTTTTGTTCACAGGCTTGTCTCACCAAAATCAACCAAGTGGCAGCCACAGCCGTTAAAGCTCCTATTCAACCATTGCCATCACCAACGCCAACGAAAGTGCCGGCGGTTTACCAGACCAGTCCCGCAACAAAAGAATATTATGTTCCTTTCGGCTCGGGCTCGGGCAGTTCCTCCGACTGGCAGAATGTTCCCGGACTGCAGGCTTACATCGACAGTACTGCCTACGGAAGCATTAAAAGCGTTATTTTTGAGGTTTCCTTGCATATCCCAAACGCTAATGAAACAGCCAGTGTCAGGCTGTATGACGCCACAGATGACCACCCGGTTTGGTATTCGGATATAACCTTTAGCGGCAATGCTCAATCAGTATTGTTGTCTTCAAATCCAATCAATTTAGATACGGGCAATAAATTATATGAAGTGCAGATGCAGACCCAACTGCAATATGAGGCGATTATAGACCAGTCCAGAGTTCATATCACCACCGATTAAACTGACCCCGATTGTCTTATTTTGTTCTATTGATTTTCGTATAAAATTCTAATATATTAGTCTTATGCTGCCCATAATAATCTTCAAAAAAATCTGCAGAATTTATCTTTACTGGCTCTTGCTATAAGTTTTATGGAAAAAGTTATTCTACACATTGATTTTGATTCCTTTTTTGCTTCATGCGAACAACAGTTTAACCCCAAGCTGCGTGGGAGACCGCTCGGCGTAACCGCGCAAAACGGCCGGACCTGTATTATTGCCGCCAGCCGGGAAGCGAAGAAAATAGGAGTTAAATCCCCCAGCCGCACTTGGGAAGCGTTGAAAATTGTGCCCAGCATTTTGTTTGTCCCTGCCCACTTTGAGAAATATTGGGAAATAACACAGAAGTTTTTGGATATTTGTAAGGATTTTTCCCCGTACGTTGAGCTATTTTCTCTGGATGAAGTGTTTATCGATATTACTGCAACCCAAGATTTGTTCGGCGGAAAATATTTACTCATTAATCAGATAAGAAAAAGGATCAAAAATGAAATTGGAGAACAGATTACGGTTTCGGTAGGAATTTCCCACAATAAATTATTAGCAAAATTAGCTTCGGGAATGAATAAGCCAAACGGACTCTTGGAGATAACTCCAGAAAACATTTGGGAAATTTATGCCAAAGTAAAGTTGACCGATTTCTGCGGTATCGGCAGAAGAATCGAAGAAAGATTAAACAGGTTAAGGATTTATACTCCTTTAGAATTGCATAATACACCACTGAATGTTCTGACTAAGGAATTTAAGGACGTTGAAGGACATTTTCTCAAAGCTCTTGGTAACGGTCAAGACGATTCTGCGGTCATCCCCTACTACTCTCCTTCAGAAACAAAATCGGTCGGTCGGAATTATTGCTTACCGCAAAACCAATATGACCAAAGGATTGTCATGCAAAACATTTATGAATTATGTGAAGAGGTCGTGCTCAAATTAAGAAAACTGGGTAAAAAAGCCAGAACTGCCGGAATTTATTTAGGGGGAAGTAAAAATGTCCACGGGCGGAAGTCCATCAAGACATATTTTGACAACGGTCAGGAAATGTTTGCTCTTTGCCAAAAGATTTTGCAGGAAAACAGTTTTTATTTAAGTGCCGATGACTATGTCCGCCGAATCAGTGTGTGGGTCGGAAATTTGCAGGAAGCGATTAATTTAGAACAATCCTTGTTCGAGTTTGACGCTAAACAAGAAAAGGTCGTTAAAACGGTAGATAAAATCAACGAAAAGTTTGGTGACCACACAATTAGAAAAGGCTTTTTGTTACACGCGGATAAATTAACAACGGTTCCAAATGGCTTTATGGCAGACCGGTACGAAAGGCAAAAAGTGGCTACAGAATTTAACCGGAAACTTGCTTAGCCTCATTAATTATCTGCGCTTTTTTATCATCTTGCAGTGCTAAAATATCTAAGCAGCTTTCGTTTTGCAAAATCTCCCTGATTAAAACGATATGGCTATCCAAAAGAATTTGCTTTTGCGGTTCGGATAAGGAAGACAAAAGCGTCAGCGGATAAAGTTTGTGTTTCTCGATTAAATCCCTGAGACTTTCTTCTTGCGGATAGCTCCAACTGGTAACGCCCATACCAACGCAGAGCGCATAGGCTAAAGCGTCAGGTGTAATCTTGGTATTGGTAAAAAGCCAAGCTTTACTGAATTGATACTTTTCTTTTAAATCATCAAATCTGGCCTTGGTATATAACGAGACATGGACATCGGTATGGATTCCTGGAGCATTATGGTATTTCGCTTCAACCATTAGTTTATCATTGCCTTTTTGTGCCACAACATCGATTTCGTGACTAACGCATTGTCCCATCAGAATCGAACGGGTCTGAGTTGAATATCCTTCCGACTTAAGCATTTCCGTTACAAAATCTTCGAACGGATAGCCGGTTGGCCCTAACTCCATCAACGCTTGCTTTAACTTATATTTGATGGCGTTGGGGTGGGGCTCAGTCTGTAAAAATTCATTGATGTGCCGGTATACCTCTTGGGAGGGAATATTTTCATAAAGCTTTGACTGGACATGTGAAAGAACCTTGTCTTGTAGCTGCGGAGGAATACCGGCCCTATTGATAGAATATCTTAGTTTATCTTCACTAAACGCTTCCTTAGCACCGGTAGCTTTTAAGATGTTAACCATATTTTAATCGTAAGACTTACGTTTGTTTTTTGCAAATAATTAATGACTATTTAAGTGATTCAAAGAAATTTAAATCATCGGAAATAGCCTGGGACCAGTGCAGCGGTAAATTATGGGTATCATTTGGATAGGAGATAAACTTAACATTTTTTTTAAACTTTAATAAGTCATTGTTTAGCTCGACGGACCAGCTGTAAGGTACGGTCGTATCTGCGGTTCCGTGCTGCAAAAGAATCGGCACATTAATATTTTTTAAATAAGAAAGTGGAGAGACCGAGTTCCACAAAGTAGGATTTGACTCCGGAGTGCCCATATCTTTGAATGTTTGCGTGTA
Source organism: Candidatus Levyibacteriota bacterium (assembly GCA_049520155.1). Lineage (GTDB taxonomy): Bacteria > Patescibacteriota > Microgenomatia > Levybacterales > UBA12049 > DATKGX01. The sequence continues at coordinate 7,563 of JBEKQB010000010.1, read as the reverse complement.
AGGGTAAGGTGTTATTTTTGCTTCAGGTAGGTTTGGTAAGTTACTTTTGGAAAACCACTTGACGGGATCAGTGACGGGTGCCCAAAAGGCAGCGCCTCTGATGCCTGAGGAAAGCGCGGGTTGGTTTTTAAGAATTTCCAGCACTTCCAGAGTTACTTCTCCGCCCATCGAATGTGACCAGAGAAAGACTCTATTTTTATTTGCTTGAGGAATATTGTCTAAGGATGCGAGAAGCGTTAAAACGTCAACTGGATAAGCAAAGCGCATTAACGCTGTATCTACTACTTCTGATTTACCGTTGCCCCTGTAATCAGGTTTAATAACCAAGAAACCTTGATTGGCAAAATAGTCAGCTTCGGACTTGTACGAATTGACAGTATCATATTGATCAGGCTGAATATATCCGTGATCAATAATTAAGGTTGGAAATCCACCTGTTGGCTCTGCCGCGTTTGGGATATCCATTAACGCGTATTCTTTTAAGCCGTCTGCGGTATAAGAAATAATATAGCTTTGAAAATTTCCGTTTGAGGGAGCATTACTTTCTACCGTAATATCGCTTTTTTGATAACTTCGGTTTGACAAGGCAGTGATCGAATAAGGGAAAAGAGAAACCAGTCCCTTCTTTGGATTCGAATTGGCTTGGGTGTATAAATTCCTTTTTTCGAAAGCGACAAAATCACCGTTTTTATTGACTTCGATGTAATTCTTGTCGTTTGCCATTTCTTCTACCATATCTTTCTGAGCCGACAACGACGGCTGGGCGAAAGCGTCATTTAGTAAAAATACAATCACATCGGCTTGTCCGATGCCGATAGGAATTGTGTAAATATTTCTCCTTCGGGAAAGATGCGAGCCAAGATTATTGGTGGCGGCAATACTATAACGAGTTGGGATGTTAGAAAGGAAGTCATCGATAATCTGTTTGTTTGTGACTGGTTTAGTAAACATGTCAACATTTGCATGTTTGGCCCCTGGAAGAGGTCCAAAGAAAAAAGCGGAAAGTAACACAGCCACCAAAAGATAAGTAATGATTAGACGAGGGCTAGTTTTGGGAAAGCGTTTCGTAAAAAAACGAATGAAATAAATAGAAGATATTGCTAAAAATGGCGTAATCGCCGCTGTGTATTGATAATAGATTTCATGTAGTTGGGCGTTGTTGCTTAAAAGATTAATTAGAAGGTCCGGAATGGCAAAAACTAAAGATAACGGCGCTAGTAAAGAGGTTAAACCGAAAGGCAGAAGAAGTAGAAAAAGATATTGAACTTTCTGCGGTTGAAACATAACCGAAACGGTTTTTAAGGGCGAAAAAAGAATATTTTTAGAAATGCTGGAAGCAGTTCCTCCAAAGTCGGAATAATAAGAAAGAGCAAAATGCTCTCCACCTTTTGCCAAAGGAATCAATTTCCAGATCAAAAGATAGCAGACGAATGTAGATACTAAAAATATGCATAAGCCAAAAATAATTTCTAAAATTTGTCGTCGGGAGAAACTAAAACTAAATTTATTTTCAAAAGCAACTCTCAGAATAATTACCAACCCAAAAAGCGCAATAATTGCCCAAACTTCTTCTTTAGTTAGGCCGGCAAGGACGGCAAAGATAAAAAAAAGCCAGTATTTTTTCCTGAGATAAAAATAGAAGGTCGCAAGCAGTAGCGTTGTCCCTAAAACTATGGCATGGAAGTCGTACAGATTGGAAAATTGAAGAGCTGGATTAAGAAGGTAAACCGCCGAAAAAGTTAAGGCCAAATTTTTATTGCGCAAGAGATAATTGGCGATCAAAAATATAAAAATTGCGCCAAGGCCCAAGACGACGGTTTGTAAAAGCAGTAACATTTGCGGATTTGACCAGATTAAATATAAGGGGGAAATTAAAATTAGAATAAAGTCTGCATGGAAAGCCAATCTGGAAATAGTCGCAGTTCCATTCGGGTCGGTGACTTGAAAAATCCGGCCGTGAATGGTATTCCAAACCGCCTGGTCCATATTGCCTAAATCAAATCGGCCAGTATAAAAATTGCTGTATCTTAAGATGCTGGCAACGCTAAAATAAGCGACATAAATCAAAATATAAACGCCAAGCGTTATCTCGTATTTGTGTCTTTTTATAAAGTTTATCATTTATTTTTAAGCTTGGTTAAGATTTCAAACAAAAAGACAATTGTAATGAAAATTACTTCGGACATTATCAAAATAACTCTTGAGAATATGCTTAGAAACCCACCATTCGCAACTGTCATTAATCTGCTGAGTCCAAGAGTGATAATCCCTTCCCGTACTCCCAGACCCATAGGCGTGATAAATGAAAGATAGCCAGCCAAAAGCGCGAAAGTAAAGAAACACGACAGCTCAAAATACAGTTTTGGCTCAAAACTGAATACCGCGAGGCAAGCCACCAGTGTTGCGACGCCAAATAGAAAAAAGGCAACGGTTGAAATAAATGTTAGGATAATTTTTTGCTTTAAAAAATATCCAGGTAAAAAAAGATTTGCCCGAAAATTTCCAAGGCCTCTCTTTTGAAACAGAAAAGCTACTACGACGGAATAAATTATAATTGCCGCTGCCGAGCCCAAAATAATAACTTGCATTTGCCTTAATAGCTGTGTTGGTTCATTGTTACCAAGAATTAACGTTAAGCAAAAAATAGAAATTAGAGAACAGGAGATTATAATCAATTGAATCTCATCCAAGAGCGCCAGTCCGACTAATTTTTTTTCAACGCCTACATTTTCGAATAAAGAAACACGGCTTAGAAAAGACCAAACATTCCCAGGAACATAGCGTTTAAATTCGGAAAATTCCCAGAGATAGGCGGTTTTCATTAGCGGTAATTTGTGTCCCTTGAACTCCAGGATTTTTTGCCATAAATAACAGCGCAAAAAATAATAACTCACAAAAAATGCTATGGAAAAAAGCAAAAATAGAAAATTGACATTAATTAGCCGTGATTGAATTGAATTAAATTGCGGCAAGAAAAGCCTGATTAAAAAAACTATGGCGATAATTCCCAGTGGCCAACCGATAAAAAACTTAAAAATCGAAATTGTTTTATTCATAACGAAGAGCGTCAATTGGGCTAAGTCTAGATGCTCTTATCGCGGGTGCCATACCAAAAATTATTCCAACCAGCGCGGAAAAACCGAAAGCAAGCAAGACCGACCAAAGAGTTACACTTGAAACAAGTATCATGGCAATAATTATCGAGGTAATCATTCCCAAAACAATTCCGATTATTCCTCCGGTAATCGACAGCATAATCGCTTCGATTAAAAATTGCAGTAAGATGTCTTTTCTCCTTGCTCCAAGCGCTTTTCTTAGACCGATCTCTTTTGTCCTTTCGGTAACCGAGACAAGCATAATGTTGGCAACGCCTATTCCACCCACCAAAAGGGAGATTCCGGCAATGCCTCCGAGCGCAAGAGAAAGCGCAGTGGTGATGCTGGAGATGGTGGCTAATATAGTATCAGCTGTTTCAATCGTATAGTCATCGGTTGTTAATCTTTTTAACAGAGTCTGGTTTATCTGCCTAATAACAAGTGGCAGGAGCTCAGGACTATTGGCGGCAATATCAATCCTTCCTACAGAAGTTGCTCCGAATTGTATACCGGCGGCTTCTGCCGAAATAAATACGGCATTATCTTCGTCAATTCCCGCAACCGATCCAAGCTTACCATAAACACCAATTATGGTATAGAGTTTGGTACCTAGGAATATCCTTTTCCCTAGAGGATTCGTATTATTAAAAAATTTATTCTTGACAGTTTGTCCGATTACCGTAACATTTGCTCCTGATGATTCTTGCCCGGCGGTGAAAAAATGTCCCTGTGTGATTTTAAGGACTTGAACGACTGTTGGGTACTCAGATGAAACACCAAGTATAAACGCCCCTTTATCCTTAATGTTTTTGTATTTTATAGTTGCCACCTCCCTTATTTCCGGAGTGACTTTGCCTGTCGAAGCTAAACTTCTTTCGATGTTCTTACTATCTTGGAGGGTTAATTTGTTGGAAAGAAGTGCCCCTAGTCCTCCGGAGCTTCCCGGAATAACAAAGATAACATTTGAACCCAAAGAGGAAATCTCTTTGGTGATATATGTTTGTAAACCCGAGCCAATTGAAACCAGCGCAATGATTGCAAAAACACCGATAGTTATCCCAAGCGTTGTTAAGAAACTTCTTAGTTTATTTCCCCAGATTGCCTTTAAAGATAAGGTTAAAAGTTCTTCAAGGTTCATTTTGTAACCAGCATCCCATCTTCCAGCTGTAAAATTTTCTGTGCCTGCGCCGCAATGTCACGTTCGTGAGTAATTAGAACAATTGTTTTACCCTCCTTATTCAATTGTTTAAGCGTTTTCATAACGTCTTCTCCCGAGTGAGTATCAAGATTGCCAGTTGGTTCGTCGGCCAAAATTAATTCCGGATCATTCATTAAGGCTCTAGCGATGGCAACTCTTTGTTGTTGCCCACCAGACATTTGATTAGGTCTCTTATTGAGGTGGTCTTCCAGTCCTAATTCGGTCAGTAATTCGAGAGCTTTTTCCGTTCTTTCTTTTGTTTTTGTGCCGGCATATATAGCCGGTAAAATTACATTCTCTAACGCATTTAACTTAGGTAACAGATTAAAGGACTGGAAAACAAAACCGATTTCCTTATTCCTTTGGAATGCTTGTTCGTCCTCACCTAATTTTGAAACGTCGGTGCCGTTTAGAAAGTAGGTTCCTGAAGTCGGCGTATCCAAAAGTCCAATAACGTGCATCAAGGTTGATTTTCCGCTCCCCGACCTCCCTGTTATGGCTAAAAATTCCCCTTTTTTGACGGTTAAATCAATGTCTTTTAAAGCAGTTGTTCCTACGTCCTCACCGCTGTAGACTTTGGTGATGTTTACCATTTTTATGATTTCGTCTGTTGTTTTCATGCGGATTAATTTTTAACCACCAAATTTTGAGGAACAGAACTTGGATCAAGAGCGACAGCATCCCCTTCCGACAGACCAGATAGAACCTGCGCTTGGGTATCGTTTTGCAGTCCCAGGCTTAATTGCGTTTTTACAAAACCTTTAGCAGTCTTGACATAAACGTAATTATTATCAAAGATGTCACTGGACTGTATTGCCAGTACGTTATATTTGGCGTCGATGATAATGTCCGCATTGCCGCTCATCCCCACCCGATAGTTGTTTGGTTGAGGGAGTAAAGCCTGAACGTAAAAAGCATTTCCTCCCGACGAAGTGACATGACTGACAAAATCTATTTTGTCAACTGTTAATTTAATTGTGTTATTGGGAAAAGAATCCAATGAGACATTAACATTTTGCCCTATTGCTACTTGTCCGATATCGGCTTCGTCGACTTCCATTTTAAAATCCAAAGAGTTAGGATCGGTAATAGTAAAAGTAGTTGCCGGTGTAATATTTACACCTGCACTTTGGGCGTCCATTCGAGTGACGATACCGGCAATCGGCGCATACAAGGATGAGTTGGCGATGTCATGCTCGACTTTTAGCATTTGGTCGTAAGCCTTATTTTGTGTGTCATCGATAGCGGTTCTTTCCACTTTTTGGGCATCGCTTTCAAAAGAATTGGTGTTATTATCATAATATTGTTGAGAGGCGGCTTTGGCGGCCACAAAATCCTGTTGCGCTTGTCGCAAAGTCGCCTGCAGTTGAGTCTGGTCCAAAGAGGCAATCAGTTGCCACTTTTTAACGTAATCACCCAATTTTACTCCCACATAAGACAAAGTTTCCGGAGTTTGAAAAGTAAGGTCAGCAAAATTTTCGGCATCAACGTTGCCGGTTACCGAAACAGTTTTTACAACGTCCTGATTTTTCGCAACTTCGGTCAAGACCTGGTTAGAGTTTTTTGGCCAGAGGATAATTCCAACGATGATAAGTATAACTAAGACAACCAGCGAAATTATTTTATGTCCCCAGATCAAATTCTTTATCCGCGAAAATAAACTCTTTATTCTCCCCACATAGCTATCTTACAAGAAAAAGTTCTCTGATGTAAAGAGATAAATCCCTATTGCAAAAATTTAAAATAGCAATGTATGATTATATTATAGCTTAGGTATGGCTTTATCTCCTGAATCAGGATCAAAGCTCTGGGGAGTCAGTCTACTGGATGGTAATTCTTCGGCTGAATTACTAAGTCAGCAAAGGGCAGTTTTGGAAGTCGGGGCACCAGTTAACCCAAGAACATTAAATACCAGAACTTTTCAAAGATTGGATGGTTATCTCCAAGAAGCTTCTCTCGGTTTCCTTTTAAATATAAATGACTTGGCAAAAGTTGCAGAATTAAGACCGGACTTTGATGTCTATCGTCCCTTATCGGAGAATGAAACAGCGGTAAGCTATTTGGTGGGAGAAATCATAAGACGAGATAAGCCCATTAAGCCTTCATCTGACTTAGCGCCCAATAGCATTTTTGCGCAAATTTATGCGCTCGGTTACCCTATTGGCGAAGGCGAGTTGGTAGCTAAACTAGAGAGAGAAAGAGAGAGAGCCAAGGTAAGATTCCCTGAAGCGTTTTTTGCTCCGGCTGAGGATATCGGATCTTTTTGCGCAGCGAGAAGATATTTTGCGAGTCTTGAAATGGCGCTACATCCCAAAGCTATGTATTCTAGGGATTACTTTAGACCACTGGAGCCAACCTATAAAGAGAATCCTTCATGGGAGCAAAGAGAAAGAGATCGAAGAGCTCAAGCGGCTCATGATGATTACCTACGGGAAACAGAGCTTCTTGGCGTTCCCCTATTTTAACCCGTGAGAATTGTCAGAGAAAGCTAAATATTGTATACTAATCGGGCGGGCCGCTAGCTCAACTGGTAGAGCAATTCCCTCTTAAGGAATAGGTTCAGAGTTCGACTCTCTGGCGGCTCACAAATTATAGTAGCGACACGTCAAACGTGCCTGCAAAGTTTCGCTTTGCGCCTGTAGCTCAATGGATAGAGCACTTCGCTTCGGACGAAGGGGTTGGGGGTTCGACTCCCTTCAGGCGCGCAAGAAACTATAAATTAAATAGAAGAGCAGCTGAAGCAGCAATCATTAATCCGGTAATTAAAAGCCCCAAAATGTTAGAGATCATTGAATTTGTGTGCTCACCCATAATTTTTTTGTTGTTGGAAACGATAATTATTAAGATGATTAAAAATGGAGCAAGAATAGCGTTTAAGGCGGCCGCGTAAACCAGCATTTGAATCGGTTTAATCGGGGTAAAGTTAATTAAGATTCCGATTAACGTCGCAAAAGTCATCACTCCGTAAAATCCATGGGCTTGCGTAAACTTTCTATATAATCCTTCTTTCCAACCTAGTGCTTCGGAGATTGCGTAAGAACCGGCTCCCGCTAAAACAGGTACTGCCATTAGGCCGCTGCCCATGATGCCGATTGTAAAAAGTAAGAATGCAAAATTGCCGGCGAGCGGTTTTAAAGCCTGTGCAGCATCGGCTGCGGTTTGAACACTGGTCAGTCCATGTCTTCCCAAAGTAGCAGCAGCGGTGATGCCAATAAATAAGACAATAATGTTTGAAAAAATCATGCCGATTGCGGTATCAAGTTTTAAATT